>CAYVWO010000468.1:0-1926 GCA_964455495.1 uncultured Tessaracoccus sp. | reverse complement strand
TCGCCGAAGCGCCAGCGCCCGGCCCTGCCGACGCACCCGCGCCGGACGGCGGCCCGGAGAAGGACAGGCTCGCGCCACCTACCGGCAGCCCGGCGGAGGAACCGCCCGACGACGCGCCAGCCCCGACGCCGACCGTTGCGGCCTCGTCGGCAGGCTTGCGGTACGGGGAGAAGTCGAGCCCGGGGGCTCCGTTCGATCCGGGCCAGCGCGGCGAGTTCTCACTCATCGGCGTTCTCCTCGGTGGTCGGCTCTGTCACCTGACTGGCAACGTGATCTCCTACGCTACCCTCTCCGGCAACAGCCGCGCCGATCTCCGCGTCACCGTTTCCCTGATCCGGCCCCAAGGTCTCATCGGAATCAGACTCCGGGTAGAGCGCGATGGCACCAACGGCGTCGGTCCCCTTGACCCCCACGAACTTCACACCCATGGTGTCGCGGCCCTTCACCGGCACGTCGGCGACGGCGGACCTGGTGACCTGCCCGGAGACCTTGATGGCCATCACCTCGTCGGCCTCGCCGACGATCAGGCCGCCCACCAGCTGGCCTCGATCCTCGTTCAGCTTCATGGCCTTGATGCCCAGGCCGCCGCGGCCCTGCTGCCGATACTCGTCGACGGCGGTGCGCTTGGCGAAGCCGCCGTCGGTCACCGTGAACACGTACTGGTCGGCGTAGTCCTCGTCGGCCCGCAGCACCGCCATACTCAGCAGCTGATCGCCGGCGCGGAACTTCATGCCCGTCACGCCCGACGTCGCGCGGCCCATCGGGCGCAGCTGCGAGTCGTCGGCCTGGAACCGGATGGCCTGGCCCTTGCGCGAGATCAGCAGCACGTCGTCCTCGGACGACACCAGCGCGGCGCCGATCAGCTCGTCGCC
Source organism: uncultured Tessaracoccus sp. (assembly GCA_964455495.1). Lineage (GTDB taxonomy): Bacteria > Actinomycetota > Actinomycetes > Propionibacteriales > Propionibacteriaceae > Arachnia. The sequence goes on along the minus strand of CAYVWO010000468.1, from coordinate 1,054 downwards.
GTCCTCGCGGAAGTTGATGGCGATGACACCCGCCTGGCGCGGCGAGTCGTAGGCCTTCAGCTCCGTCTTCTTCACCAAGCCCTGCCGCGTGGCAAGCAGCAGATAAGGGGCGTCGTCGTAGCCGTCGATGGTCAGCACCTGCGCGATCTTCTCGTCGGGCAGGAAGTTCATCAGCCCCGCGACGTGGCCGCCCTTGGCGTCGCGGCCCGACTCCGGCAGCTGCCACGCCTTCGCCCGGTACACCCGGCCGAAGTTCGTGAAGAACAGGATCCACTGGTGGTTCGTGGTGGTGAACAGGTGCTGCACCTCGTCGTCGGCCCGCAGCGTCGCGCCGCGAACGCCCTTGCCGCCGCGCTTCTGGACGCGGTACTGGTCCGCCCGGGTGCGCTTGGCGTAGCCGCCGTGCGTGATGGTGACGACGACATCCTCGTTGGGGATGAAGTCCTCCTCCGAGAAGTCGCCGTCGGCCGCGACGATGCGCGAGCGGCGCTCGTCGCCGTACTTGTCGACGATCTCCTGCAGCTCCGTGGAGATGATGGTGCGCTGGCGGGCCTCGTCGGCCAGGATGTCCTTCAGGTCCGCGATCTGCAGCTCGATCTTCGCCAAGCGGTCGATGATCTTCTGGATCTCCATCGACGCCAGGCGGCGCAGCTGCTGGTCGAGGATGTTGCGGGCCTGCAGCTCGTCGACGCCGAGCAGCTCCTGCAGGCCCTGGTTTGCCTCGTCGGCGGTGGCGCTCGCGCGGATCAGCGCGATCACCTCGTCGAGCATGTTCAGCGCCTTCACCAGGCCGCGGTCGAGGTGCGCAGCCCGCTCGGCCTCGTACAGCTGCCACTGCGTGCGGCGCCGGATGACCTCGAGCTGGTGCTTGACCCACAGCGAGATGAACTGGTCGAGCCGCAGGGTGCGCGGCACCTCGTCGACGATGGCCAGCATGTTGCAGCCGAACGTGTCCTGCAGCGCGGTGTGCTTGTACAGGTTGTTCATCACCACGCGGGGCTGGGCGTCGCGCTTCAGCACCACGACGATCCGCAGTCCCGTGCGGGCCGAGGCG
>CAYVWO010000467.1:0-1927 GCA_964455495.1 uncultured Tessaracoccus sp. | reverse complement strand
GCGCGGGTGCTGACGATCGGCGTCGGAGATCTCGGCCTGGTCCAGCGGGATGGGCCAGGCGATGGCGACCGTCTCGTCGGCCAGGTTCACGTAGGTGTAGGAGCCGCGGGCCTCCGGGCTCCAGTGGTCGTTGACGAGGTAGGAGTAGACCGTGTCGGGCTCGAGGGCCTGGTAGCCGTTGGCGACGCCGCGGGGGACGAACACGGCCTTGTCGGGGCCGAGTTCGAGGGTGAACGACGCGCCGAACCCGGGCCCGGGGCGAAGGTCGACCCAGGCTCCGAAGATGCGGCCGTGGGCCAGGGAGATCAGCTTGTCCCAGGGCTCGGCGTGCATGCCGCGGGTGCTGCCGGCGGTGGCGTTGAAGGACATGTTGTTCTGCACCGGGCCGAAGTCCGGGAGTCCGAGCTCGGCCATCTTGGCGCGCTGCCAGTTCTCCTTGAACCAGCCTCGGGCGTCACCGTGGACGGGGAGGTCGACGACGAGCAGCCCCGGGATGGGGGTCTCGTGGACCGCGAGGCCGCTCATCACTGCCCGGTCTTCGCGTACTTCGCCTCGGTAGCGGCCTTCATGGGCCGCCACCACGCCTCGTTGGCCCGGTACCAGTCGACGGTCGCGGCCAGGCCCGTGGCGAAGTCGGCGTAGCGCGGACGCCAGCCCAGCTCGTCGCGCAGCCGGGTGGCGTCGATCGCGTACCTCATGTCGTGGCCCGGGCGGTCGTTGACGTGGTCGTAGGCGTCGGCCGGCTGCCCCATCAGGGTGAGGAGCAGCTCGATCACGGTCTTGTTGTTCTGCTCGCCGTCGGCGCCGATCAGGTAGGTCTCCCCGACCTGTCCGCGGTCGATGATGTCGAGGACGGCGGCGTTGTGGTCGTCGACGTGAATCCAGTCGCGCACGTTCAGGCCCGCGCCGTAGAGGCGGGGCCGCACGCCGTCGATCAGGTTGGTGATCTGGCGCGGGATGAATTTCTCGACATGCTGATACGGGCCGTAGTTGTTCGAGCAGTTGCTGATGGTGGCCTGCACCCCGAAGCTGCGTACCCAGGCGCGCACGAGGAGGTCGGAGCCGGCCTTCGACGCCGAGTACGGGCTCGATGGGTTGTACGGGGTGGTCTCGGTGAACTTGGCCGGGTCGTCGAGTTCGAGGTCGCCGTAGACCTCGTCGGTCGAGACGTGGTGGTAGCGCTTCTCGTGCCTGCGCACGGCCTCGAGGAGCTCGAAGGTGCCAACCAGGTTGGTCTGGATGAACGGCGAGGGGTCGTTCAGCGAGTTGTCGTTGTGGGACTCGGCCGCGAAGTGCACCGTGACGTCGCTGTTCGCGACGAGGTCGTCGACCAGGCGCGGGTCGCAGATCGACCCCTCCACGAGCCGGAACCGCGAACCCGGGAGCCCGTCCAGCGAGGACCGGTGACCCGCGTAGGTGAGCGCATCGAGGACGACCACCGAATGATCGGTGTGCTGGAGGACGTGCCGGATAAAGTTGCTGCCGATGAACCCGGCCCCCCCGGTAACGAGCAGCGTCGACATACGTCGGATTCTAGACCCTCGTTCTCGTGCCGTGGGAGGATCGGCTATGCGCGGAATCATCCTGGCCGGCGGATCGGGCACGAGGCTGCACCCGATCACGCTTGGCAGCAGCAAGCAGCTTGTCCCGGTCTACGACAAGCCCATGATCTACTACCCGCTGTCCACCCTGATCTTCGCGGGCATCTCCGACGTGCTGGTGATCAACACCCCACACGAGCAGGACGCGTTCCAGCGGCTGCTGGGCGACGGCTCGCAGTTCGGGATCTCGATCAGCTACGCCGTCCAGCCCGAACCCAAGGGCCTCGCCCAGGCGTTCACCATCGGAGCCGACTTCCTGGGCGGCGACTCCTGCTGCCTCGTGCTCGGCGACAACATCTTCTACGGCCAGGGCCTCGGCACCCAGC
>CAYVWO010000466.1:0-1939 GCA_964455495.1 uncultured Tessaracoccus sp. | reverse complement strand
CGGGCGTATGGCCGGCTCACGTGGGCCAACCTGCAGCAGGCCGCGGGGATGAGCGTCCTGCAGGTCGGCTTCGGGTTGCTTTCGGCGGGCGTGTTCTCGCTGCTCGCAGGCTTCGCCGCCGCGCGCCTGGTCTGGCTGCCGATGCTGAGGGGTGCCCGCCCCGTGCTTCGGCCCTGGCGCGCGCTGTCCGAGGCGCACCGCAGGTTCGGGCTGGTCGCGGGCTCGAGCGCGCTGGTAAACGCGCTGGCCGGCCAGGCGAGCGTGCTGCTCGTCGGCATCTTCTACACCGCGGCCGACACGGGCGTCTACGCCATGGCCGTCCGCGTGCTCGGCGTCCCGCTCGCCGTCCTCAGCCAGGCCGTCGCCGCCGCGGCCATCGGGGAGATCGGCGCGCTCGTCCGGGCCGGCGCGCCCTGGTATCCGACGGTGCGGCGGACGGTCCTCGGGCTGACGGGCATCGGCGCCGTCGTGTGCGGCGCGGCGTTCCTCCTCGCCGAGCCCCTCGCCCCGTTCCTGTTCGGCGGGAAGTTCGACGGCGCGGGCCAGGTCATCGCGATCCTCGCCGTCGGCAGCTGGCTCCAGTTCGCCGTCTCGCCGTTCTCGCAGCTGCTGAACCTCACCGGCGCGCACCGCTCGCTGCTGGCCTGGGACGTCGCCCGGCTCGGCCTCCTCTCGCTCGCGTGGATCGTCCCGGGCTCGCTCGGCGCGCCGCTGACGGTGAGCCTGATCTCCTACTCGGCCGCCATGACGGCGGTCTACCTGTTGTTGTTCGTGCTCATCCGGCGCGCGGCGAGGACACCCCGGGCGTCGGCCTAAGATGGCCGCAGCCATCCGCTACCGCCGAGGAATGCCATGCACCTGAACGATCTGCCCCGGATCCTGTTGCGACTGTGGTGGCTGGTCGTCGCCGTCACGGTCGTCGTGGCGGGAGCGACGATGTGGGCCGCGTCGGCGTCGCGCAGCTACGCGGCGCGCACGGACGTGACCGTCGTCGGGACGAGCGTGGCGGACGACCTGTCGGCCGAGCGGGTCGCGGTCTTCGTCCGCGGCGAGATCCCCGTCTATCAGTCGCTGATGCGGACGCCGCAGGTGCTGGAGCGGGCAGTGGAGATCTCGGGACAGGACGTCACGCCGGAGGCGCTCGGGCGCGGCCTCGTCGTGAGCGTCAACGAGCAGGTGCTGACCCTGCGGGTCGAGGCGGACTCGCCGGAGCGCAGCCAGGCGCTGGCGGCCGGCGCGGCCGCCGCGCCCGTCGAGGCGATCACCGAGATCCACCGGCAGTCGGACGTGCCCGTCGTGCGCGCGGTCGCCCTCGACCAGCTCCCGGCCGCGGACGCGACCACCTCGTCGTCGCGGACCCTCCTCCTGGGGCTGGCGCTCGGCCTGGTGCTCGGCTGCGCCGCCGCGGCCCTTGTCAGCCTGGCCCGGGGACGCGCGGGCAGCGCGACCGAGCTCTCCCGCGTCGTCGACGAGTTGGTGCTCGGCGACTTCCCGGGCAAGGGCGGCGCTCCCGAGGCGGGGCGCTGGCTCCGCGCCGTCGTCCAGGGCAAGTCCGGGCAGCTGCCGCGCCTCGTCGTGGTCGCGGGCGCCGAGCGCGACGACGCCTCGCGCGAGGTGGCCGCGGCGCTCGCTGGCGCCTTCGCCGAGGACGGCGCCCGCGTGCGCCTCGTCGTCGACGGGGCCGACGCCGTCGCCCCGTCCGGCGTCGTGGCGGAGCGGGTCTCCGGGATCGCGAAGGAGACGCTCGACGGCCTGACCCCGCAGGTGGCGGGCGCCGTGACGGTGGTCGCGGCCCGCTCGGCGCTGGGCAGCGCCGACGCCCTGCGCGCGGCCGTCGCCGCCGACCGGGTGCTGCTCGCCGTGCACCGCGACGACCGCGGCCGCGCGGCCGTCTCCGCCGCGGACACCCTCCGCGCGGGCGGCGCGGAACTGCGCGGGG
>CAYVWO010000465.1:0-1944 GCA_964455495.1 uncultured Tessaracoccus sp. | reverse complement strand
GACTGTCTGGACCACGGTTGCCGCGCCGAGCGCGAGCCGACGCCAGGCAGTCCTGGCGCGGCTCAAGGAGCGAGGAGGGTGCGCCAGTCCTGGGTGTCGACGTCGAGCGTGACCATCCGCTGGGTGGCGCGGGTGAGCGCGACGTAAAGGACGCGGGCGCCGCCGGGGGCCTCGGCGACGATGGCGTCGGGCGAGACGACGAGCACGCCGTCGTACTCCAGGCCCTTGGCCTGCAGCGCGGTGACGACGATGATCCGGGCCTCGAAGGCGGCAAGGCGGGGGTCCCGCATGGCGAACAGCTGCACCTCTGCGCGCAGCGACGGTGGGCAGATCACGCCGATGGTGCCGCCGACCTGACCCGCCAACTCAAGGAGGTGCGCGCGCAGCGCGTCGTGGAAGCCCGCGCGGTCGGTGAAGGCCAGCAGCGGCTCGATGCCCGTGGTGCGCACGGCGCGGGGGAGGTCGGCGTCGGGGAACACCTTCGTGATCACGCGCGCGGCGAAGTCGAACACCTCGCTGGGCGAGCGGTAGTTGGTGCTGAGCGTGAACGTGCGGCGGGGAGCCCTACCGACCAGCTCGTCGACGGCGCGCGTCGTCTCGTCCTGGTCGGGATAGGAGCTCTGCGCGGGGTCGCCGACGATGGTCCACGACGACTGCGGGCCGCGGCGCCGCAGCATCCGCCACTGCATCGGCGTCACGTCCTGGCCCTCGTCGACGAGGATGTGCGCGTAGGTCGTCTGGGGGTCGTCGTCGGGATCGACGACGCGCTCGTGGCGCATCAGGTCCGCGGTGGTCAGCACCTCCGCCACGCCGCCGCTCTCGAGGAAGAGGTCGATCTCGGGGTCGGGCTCCTCCGGCGCGGGGCCGAGGATGGCCGCCAGCTCGTCGAGCAGGGCGACGTCGGCGACCGACCAGCCGCGCGCGAGGTCGGCCTGGCCGTGGTCGAGCCACGCGTACGAGTCGACCAGCGCGGCCCGGTCCGCGCGGCTCAGCTCGGGGGCCACCCGGTCGACGACGGCGGGGTCGGCCAGGCGGGCCAGGGCCTGGGTCGCGGTGAGCGCCGGCCACCAGGCCGAGAGGAACTGCGCGAGGCTCGGGTGCTCGCGGACGAACGCCGAGAGCTCGCCAGGCTCGATCGGGACCTCGCCGGGGAACTTCGCGATGAGCGCCCGCGCGACGAGGTCGGTCGCCATGGCGCGGCCCCGGTTCAGCTTCGTTGCCGACAACACCTGGTCGCGGATCCGGTCCAGCTCGCGGTCCTCGAGGCCAAGCACCTCGCCCTTGACCGTGACGCGCACGCGCCGAGTCGTGGGGTCGTCGGTCAGCGGGGTGCGGACGAGCCGACGCAGCACGCGCAGCATGCCGAGCGACCCCTTGACGGTGGCCGCCGCGGCGTCGTCGATCCGCTCGCTGGTGACGCCGAGCACGTCGCCGGCGACCGCGCCGATCGCCTTCAGCGCCACGGAGTCCTCGCCGAGGCTCGGCAGCACCCGCTCGATGTAGTTCATGAACACCGACGACGGCCCGACGACCAGCACGCCGCCCTTCTCCAGGCGCGCCCGGTTCGTGTAGAGCAGGAAGGCGGCGCGATGCAGCGCGACGACGGTCTTGCCGGTGCCCGGGCCGCCCGTGATGATCGTCACGCCCCGATACGGCGCGCGGATGGCCTCGTCCTGTTCGGCCTGGATGGTGGCGACGATGTCGCGCATCGTCCGCCCGCGGGCGCGGCTGAGCGACGCCATGAGCGCGCCCTCGCCGACGATCGGGAGGTCCGTCGGGGCCGAAGAGTCGAGCAGGTCGTCCTCGAGGCCGATCACCTTGTCGTCGCGGCAGCGCAGCACGCGGCGGCGCACCACCTCCATGGGCGCCGCGGGCGTCGCGCGGTAGAACGGCTCGGCGGCGGGGGCGCGCCAGTCGATTACGAGCGGCTCGTACTCGTCGTCG
>CAYVWO010000464.1:0-1955 GCA_964455495.1 uncultured Tessaracoccus sp. | reverse complement strand
TCAGCCACTGCCAGGCCTCCTCCTTGCGCTTGGAGGTCTCCATCAGCGCGTAGCCGCCGGCGCCGAACTGGTGCCGCTGGCTGCGCATCTTCGGGAAGAACGTGACGTCGTAGTCCTCGTTGGCGAAGCCCGCGTCGTGCAGGCCCTGGGCCCAGAAGCCACCGGCCGCGGTCATGCCGACCGACCCGCGCGAGAACAGCGCGACCAGCTCGTTGCCGCCGCCCTGGGCGGGGTTGGCGGCGATCCGCTCCTCCACCATCCGCTGCAGCACCTCGAAGCTCTCGATGGTCTCGTCGGCGAGCGCGTTGGGCCTCTCCCACAGGGGGCCGCCGCCGCGCGGGGCCTCGTTCGGGTAGAACTTCTCCCACAGCCACTCGCCGCCGGGCGCCTTCTCCTCGGTGAGGAAGCTGGTGTCGTTGACGTAGAGCCACGGCACGACGCCGCCCCAGAGCCGGTTGTTCCAGAAGTACGGCAGGAAGTTGCCCTCCGCGCCGGCCTTCATGGCGTTGGCAAGGGTGAAGAAGTCGTCGATCGTCCAGTTGTCGTCGGGGCGCCCCATGCCGGAGCGCTCCAGCGCCTTCGTGTTGTAGAAGATGTTCGCGGCGTTGAAGTTGTCCGGCAGCTGGAAGAGGTTCCCCTTGTACATGAACGACTCGATCAGCGCCGGATGCACGTCATCGAAGTACTCCTGCATGTCGGCCGCGTCCCTCTGGACGAACTCGTCGATGGGGAATCACCCGGGCGCCCGCGAAAGCCGTCGACGAGGCCCTGGCGCGCTGCCGCGTCCTGGGCCGTGCCGAACAGCGCGACGGTGAGCGCGTCGTCGCGACGCCCTGGAATGTCGCCTCCCGTAAGCCGGGGCCAGGAAATCGCGGTCCCGACCGCCCCGAGTCCGGCCAGTCCTACGACTGCCCTGCGACTTAGGTCAACCACTTTGTTGCCTCCTTCGTTGGAGAACCGGCACTCAACGGCCGGTAGGTATCGCGGAACGCTAAATGCATTCAGCACCGTGAAAGTAACACCCTCGCGGGCGAGGTCAAGGGGTAGGAACGTGAGCGAGTACGCGTAGGCTATGGGCGACGACGAACGGAGAGGTGTGCCCATGCCGAAGCCCGCGCAGCGCCCCACCCTCGCCGACGTCGCCGCCGCCTCGGGGATGTCGAAGTCGGCCGTCAGCATGATCCTCAACGACCGCCCGGGCTCGCGATTGTCCCCCGAGGCTGCGATACGGGTCCGCGAGGCCGCCGAGGCGCTCGGCTACCGCCCGAACCCCGCCGCGCAGAGCCTGCGATGGGGCAAGACGCGCACCATCGGCTTCGTCTCCGACATGGTCACCGTCACCCGACTCGCGCCGGGAATGATCAGCGGCGCGCTCCGCACGGCGCGCGCACACGGGCACACGGTCCTCATGGCCGAGACCGAGGGCAACCCCGCACACCTCACCGAGGCGGTCGCCTCCATGCTGCACCAGCGGGTCGACGGCATCGTCGTCGCCCTGATGCAGGCCAGGCTCATCCTCCTCCCGCACATCCCCGAGGGCGTCCCCGTGGTGATAGCCAACGGCACGACCCCCGGCGACCACCCGAACGTGCTGCCCGAGGAGTACGCGGCCGGCCGCGGCATCGCGGATATCCTCATCCGCGCCGGGCACACCCGGATCGGCGTCGTCGGCGAGCTGGAGAACGCCGACGATCCCCTCGTCTCCGTCACGATCCCCCAGCGGTTCCAGGGGATCTACGACGCTCTCGACGCCGCCGGAATCGCCCCGGAGCGAACGACGCTGCCCGCCTGGAACCCGAGGACGGGCCACGCGGCGGCCCTGCGCATGCTGGCCGCCCATCCCGACCTCACCGCGATCATCGCCTGCACCGACGGCGTCGCCATGGGCGTCTACCAGGCCGCGCACGAGCTCGGCCTCGAGATCCCCCGGGACCTCTCCGTGGTGTCGTTCGACG
>CAYVWO010000463.1:0-1960 GCA_964455495.1 uncultured Tessaracoccus sp. | reverse complement strand
CAGATGGCCGAAAGAGAGTCGTCTACACAAAGAACGAGACGTACAACATCGATACGTCGACCGGCGAGCTGGTCGATGCCGACGGGAACCTCGGGGTTAACCTACTGAACACCAATAGCCCCCAGATGGACCCGCAGGGATGGACTTACAAAGCGACTATCCGGCCGAACGGCGGGGACCCCTTCGATGCCTTTATTCCGTCGAATCCGGAAGGAGGGGTCTACGACCTTGGTGACGGTCTGGTATTTACGCCGTCGACGGGGATCACCTCCCTAGAAACTAGGGTGAAGGCTCTTGAGGATGCTGGGGGTAGTGGACCTGGGGCCCCGGAAAACTTCGATGAGTCCGTGCAGGACATCGTGGGCGCGATGGTCGCTGGCGCTGGTGGCACCTACGACGACGCCGCTGGGACTATAGTCCTGCCCAGCGCTGGCGGCGGTACCGTCTCGTCGGTTGCCGGGCGGACGGGCATCGTCGTCCTGTCGTCGGCTGACCTGACCGACGCGGCGTCCCTGGCGACCGATGCCGAGCTGTCTTCTGGGCTCGCCACCAAGGCCGATGCCGTTCACGAGCACACGTCCGCGAACATCGCCGACTGGGCCGAGGCGGTTCAGGACACCGTGGCTGCAATGCTCGTCAGCGGGGCGAACGTTACGCTTGCCTACGACGATGATGCGGGCAAGGTCACGGTCACCGCCGTCGGCGGGGATGCCGAGGTCATGCGCGACACCATCGGTGCGGCGCTCGTCGGCGTTGGCGGCGTGTCGATCGCTATTAACGACGAGGCCGACACCATCACCCTAAGCCTCTCGGGGGTGACCTCCGTACAGATCAGCGACTCGACCGCAACCGGGCGTAGTCTGCTCACCGCCGCTGATGCAGCCGCTGCACGTGAAGCCATCGGCGCGGGCACGTCTGACCTCGAACTCGGTACCACGGAAGGCACAGCGGCAGAAGGCAACCGTCAGGCAACGACGAGTGCCATCGGCATGGTCGAGCTCGCCACCACCGAGGTGACCTTGGACGGCGCCGATACCACCAAGGCGGTCACCCCGGCAGGGCTCAAGGCCGTCGCGGACACCAAGGCCAACTCCACCCACTCGCACGCCAGCGCGCAGGTCACCGACTTCACCGAGGCGACGCAGGACATCGTCGGCGCCATGGTCACGGGCGCAGGCGGCACCTACGACGACGCGGCCGGCACCATCACGCTCCCGGGTGGTGGTGGGGCGTCGTGGGCGGTGAGCCTGCCTCCCACCGCCACATTCCCTCAAGCCACGGCCCGCCCAAACGGCGCGGGAACCACCACCACTGGCTCACTCACCTTTTCTCCGATGAAGCTGCTCCAGCGCACCTACACGCGCATCGGGGTTATGGTCGAGACAGCAGAGGCCACGGCGGTCATTCGGAATCTATGCGCGCAATACAGACGGGAGCGTCGGCAGCCTACTACTCGACGCAGGGACTGTAAGTGCCGCAGCGACCGGTTTCGCGTGGGCGACAATCAGCTTCACCCCAGCCAGCCCGGACGTATACGTTGCCTTTGTCACTCAGCAACAGGCCGCGACCCCGTCCATGAAGCTTCGCTCCACCAACCACAATTCCCCCCATAACTGGAACGGCTTGGTTGTGGCGAACGGTGAGTTGTCGGGGCAAACACTCGTTTCCACTGGGGTGTCTGGCGCCCTGCCAGTCACCGTTACACCCGTATATGACTGGTCGGCAATCGCGGTCTTGGTGATGGCATGAGCAGCGTCTACCGGGATGGGGTCCTCGTAGAGCTCAGCGACGACGCCACCCGAACGGTCACCACCTACAACGAGGCGGGGGCGGTCACCAGCACCCGCCCCTACACGGCCGAGGAGAACGCGTCAGCTGACGCGGCGATCGCCGACGCGGCCCGTCTCGACTCCATCGAGGAACGTCTCGCCCGCATTGAGGCGCACCTGTGGCCCCCCGT
>CAYVWO010000462.1:1002-1963 GCA_964455495.1 uncultured Tessaracoccus sp. | reverse complement strand
CGCCACAAGGGCGCTCACCCCATGGCCAACGCCGTCGCGCGGTGGAAGAATGGGGCTCGAACGCGCACACGGCGCGGCCACGCGACGAAGCAGGAGTCAGCCATGAAGAAACTCATCAACTCGCCGGACACGGTGATCGCGGACGCGCTGAAGGGCATCGAGGCGTCCGACGCCTCGGTCCGGGTCGATCACGGCACCCGCGTCATCTACCGCGCCACGCGCAAGGAGGCAGGCAAGGTCGCGCTCATCTCCGGCGGCGGCTCCGGCCACGAGCCGATGCACGGCGGCTTCGTCGGCCTCGGCATGCTCGACGCCGCGTGCTGCGGCGAGGTCTTCACCTCCCCCACCCCCGACCAGATGCTCGCCGCCACCACCGAGGTCGACAACGGCGGAGGCGTGCTCCACATCGTCAAGAACTACACCGGCGACGTCATGAACTTCGAGATGGCCGCGGAGATGGCCGCTGACGCGGGCATCCAGGTGGAGACCGTCGTCGTCGCCGACGACGTGGCTGTCGAGGACTCGACGTGGACCGCCGGGCGCCGCGGCGTCGGCACGACGGTGCTGCTCGAGAAGATCGTCGGCGCCGCCGCCGAGGAGGGCCGCGACCTGGCCGCCATCAAGGAACTGGCGCAGAAGGTGGCAGACAACGGCCGCTCGATGGGCATGGCGCTGACGTCGTGCACGGTGCCGTCGGCGGGCAAGCCGACGTTCGACCTGCCCGAGGACGAGATGGAGATCGGCATCGGCATCCACGGCGAGCCGGGCCGCCACCGCGAGCCCATCGGCGACGCGGCGTCCATCGCCAAGCAGCTGGTCGACCCGATCCTGGCCGACCACCTCCGGCGGACGCGCCGCCGCCTTCGCCGGCGACGGCCGCGCCGCCTCGATCCCCCGCAAAGTCTCGACCGGCAGCTTCCCGAGATTCTTGCCGCGCAACAGCCCGCCCTTCGTCCCGATC
>CAYVWO010000462.1:0-992 GCA_964455495.1 uncultured Tessaracoccus sp. | reverse complement strand
GAGCCGCTCGCCGCGGCCTCGTCGATCGCTCGGCAACTGGTCGAGCCGATCCTTGCCGACCTCGACTTCACCGGCTCCCCCGCGATCGCCCTGCTGAACGGCATGGGAGCCACGCCGCTGCTCGAGCTGTACGTGGTCTACGGCGAGGTGGCCGCGCTGCTGGAGGCCGCGGGCGTCGCCGTGGCACGCAACCTCGTCGGCAACTACATCACCAGCCTCGACATGGCCGGCTGCTCGCTCACGCTGGTCAAGGCGGACGACGACATCCTTGGACTCTGGGACGCGCCCGTCGTCACGGCGGGACTACGGTGGGGTCTGTGACTGCAACAGACCTTTCCCTCGACCAGCTCGCGGCCTGGCTTCGCCGCTACGCGGAGATCATCGACGAGCAGAAGTCCTACCTGACGGACCTCGACTCGGCCATCGGCGACGCCGACCACGGCACCAACATGGCGCGCGGCACCGCGGCGGTCGTGGCGACGCTCGACGACGCCAACACCGTCGACGCGCTGCTGAAGAAGGCGGGCATGACCCTGGTCAGCACGGTGGGCGGCACCAGCGGCCCGCTGTACGGCACGCTGCTGATGCGCGCCGGCATGGCCACCGGCGCTGTGACGGCCGTGACCCCGGCGGAGTTCGCGAAGGCGTTCCGGGCCGGGCTCGACGGGCTCATCGCCCGGGGCCGGACGGAGCTGGGCGACAAGACGATGGTCGACGCCCTGGCGCCGGCGCTCGACGCGCTCGACGCCGCGGTCGCCGCGGGCACGCCATTGGCCGAGGCGGTGGCCGCCGCGCGCGACGCCGCCGTCGTCGGCCGCGACGGGACCATCCCGCTCGTGGCCCGCAAGGGCCGCGCAAGCTACCTGGGCGAGCGGTCCGCGGGCCACCTCGACCCCGGGGCGGCCTCGGCCACCATGCTGCTGGACGCCCTGGTCGAAGTGGTCGCCGGCTGATGGCCGTCGGCATCGTCGTCGTCTCCCACAGCGCCCCCC
>CAYVWO010000461.1:1691-1966 GCA_964455495.1 uncultured Tessaracoccus sp. | reverse complement strand
CGCCGCGAGGTGCACGACGTCTGGCTGGAAGGCGGTCAGCAGCCGGGAGACGCTGAGCGATGACGTCGTGACCACGCGCACGGCGTCGTAGCCGGGTAGCCCGATGGAGGTGACGGTCTCCACGGGGAAGCCGCAGTACTGGCTGGGGGTGCGCCCGCCGTCCTGCGGGGCGATGACCATCGCCTCGTGGCCGGTGGCCCTTAGGTGCTCCAACACGCGGAGCACCGAGTTGGTGACCCCGTTGACCTGCGGGAGGAAACTCTCCGCAACGATGG
>CAYVWO010000461.1:0-1681 GCA_964455495.1 uncultured Tessaracoccus sp. | reverse complement strand
TCTTGCGTGCTCCAATTCGCCGCGGATGAACGTCAGAGGTCTCCCGGGTGAATACCGACGGCCGCCGCCCGTCGGTTCGCGCCTTTCCCCCGCCCGAACGCGAGTCCGCGAGGGCCGTTTCGGTGATTGGCGGAAACACGCGTACACTTGACAGGCCCGGACGAGGCGTAAACGCCCGCGTGACACACATGAGCGGGCACCCTTCAGCCCCTCACCGAGAGCTCTCTTCATGATGAAACCAGGCAAGAAGCCGCGCTGGTCCGCTGAAAAGCGGAACGCCAAAGGCGCCAACCCGTCCAGGCGCGGCGGCCACCGCGACGCCGTCGACGCCGATCGTAAGCAGCGCCGCGCGCTCGAGTTCGGCGACCGCCCGTACCAGGGCGCCGACAACGACCGCAAGGCGGACCGCCCCCGCGACGACCGTCCCCGCGACGACCGTCCCCGCGACGACCGTCCGCGCCACGGCGACGACCAGCGCGCCAGCCGCCGCTATCCGTCCGACGACCGGGGCGGCTATCGACGGGACGACCGCCCCCGTGATGACCGCGGGGGAGACCGCCGCGACTTCCGCCGTGACGATCGGTTCGAGGACCGTCGCCGCGATGACCGTGGCGGGTTCCGTCGTGACGATCGGTTCGAGGACCGTCGCCGCGACGATCGCCGCGATGACCGTGGCGGGTACCGTCGTGACGATCGGTTCGAGGACCGTCGCCGCGACGACCGGCCCGACGACCGCGGCGGCTACCGCCGCGACGACCGGCCGAAGCTGCGCGCCGGCGGCTCCAAGTTCGAGCCGCGCCGCGACCACGAGCCCCGCGGGCACGTCGACAAGCGCCGCCACTTCGACCGCGACCGGGACCGCGGCTTCGACCGTGACCGAAACGGCGACCGCGGGTTCGACCGCGCGCCGCGGGACGAGTTCGACGCCGAGTCGGACCAGATGAGCTGGACCGCCACGACGGCTGAGGCCGTCGAGGGCGACGTGGCCTCGCGCTTCTTCGAGCTGGGCGTCGCCGAGCCGCTGGTTCGCGTCCTCGCAGGGCAGGGGATCACCGCGCCGTTCCCGATCCAGGCCGCCACCATCGGCGACGCGCTCGCCGGCCGCGACGTGCTCGGCCGCGGCCGCACCGGCTCCGGCAAGACGCTCGCGTTCGGCCTGCCGATGCTGACCCGCCTCGCGGAGGGCCGCCCCGTCGGATCGCCGCGCGCCATGATCCTTACTCCCACCCGCGAGCTCGCGCTGCAGATCGCCGACAACCTGTCGCCGCTGGCGGCTGCCGTCGGCATCGACCTGACGCTGGTCGCGGGCGGCATGAGCTACGGCCCGCAGATCAAGGCCTTCGAGCGCGGCGTCGACGTCGTCGTCGCCACGCCCGGCCGCCTGATCGACCTGCTGGAGCAGGGCGTAGCCGACCTCAGCCAGGTGGAGATCGCCGTCCTCGACGAGGCCGACCACATGGCAGACCTCGGCTTCCTGACCCCGGTCCAGACGCTGCTCGACGCCTCGGGCGACGGCCAGCGCCTGTTGTTCTCCGCCACGCTCGACAATGCGGTGGCCTCGCTGGTGCGGACCTACCTGCACGACGCGGTCACGCACGAGGTCGATTCGAGCAAGGCCTCAGTCTCAACCATGGTCCACCGGCCGCTGCTGGTGCACCCGCACCACAAGAACCAGGTGACC
>CAYVWO010000460.1:0-1966 GCA_964455495.1 uncultured Tessaracoccus sp. | reverse complement strand
GAGGGATGGACTACGCGGGCCAAGGGGGAACCTACTGGCAGCTGAACGTCAGTAACGGCGGGAACGTCACCCAGCAGTGGCACGCGGTCGACGTGTTGCCGTGCCAGTGGACCTCACCTCTTGAGGCCGACAGCACGGCGTGTGCGACTCCAGCGATCACCAATGTGTGGTTCAGGCCCTCCACGACGACCAGCGGGATCACTGGAACGATCACCTACACCACCAACCTGGGGAACATCGGAAAGCTGGCCTTCGACAGCGCGAACGGCGCGAGGCAGACGCCGATAACTTCCACGACCGAGTGGATCACGAAGTTCGAGGTCAACGCCGACGTGAGGGGCGGCACGAACACAGGCCTGGTCGTTGGTGGCCAGATCAACCGGAGCCTTCCGCAGGTGGTGCTGGCAGGCACGCCCTACCAACGTCCCGGCGTCTACACCGGACCGACCAGCTCGACTCAGGGCCTGTATTTGGAGAACTGCACGATCGAGAACACCCTCCGCTACAAGGGCGAGCTGGTTGCCCAGGTCAAGCCGGACGACCACGAGGGCCGCTGCGGCTACCTGCTGGTGTGGCCAGACACGACGCAGATGACCCCCGTGAAGCAGATCGCGAACAATGCGCAACAGATCGGCGGCCGGATGACGGTCACGGTGCGTGGCGGGCCGACCTTCGGGCCCGGCCCGTTGAAGCCCATCCTGGCCGACCTCTTGCCGGCGGACCTGCGCTACGTCCCGGACCAGACGCCGGTCCAGTCGAACCATCCCGGCCTGAAGAACCTGACGACTGACGTGATCGACGACTACGACGGGACCGGGCGGCAGCTCGTCCGGTTCAGCTGGCCCGACGATTCGGGGATCGTCCTACCCGAGTCAGCAGTGAGCGTGTCTTTTGACGTGGAGGTGCAGCCCGGCGCAGAGCAGGGCACGCGCTCGAACGTCGTCGCCCTGTTCAACGCGGCCTGGGACAACACCCCGCCGAACTTCAACATGTGTCGTAGCGCGACTGCCGCGGATGTGCACAACCTCTCTGGCCTCGGCCTGCGAGACCAACTGGCTTGCCTCGCCAAGGCCAACTACACCGTCCTGGCGACCGGCGCCATCAGCGCCGCCAAGCAGGTGAAGGGATCCGACGACGCGGACTACGTATCGGCACCCGCAGTCGGCAACGTGGTTCCCGGCAAAGCGGCGAGCTACCGGGTGAACGCCACCAACACCGGTAACATCGAGCTGCGCGACGTGGTGGTCTACGACATCCTTCCGCACGTCGGCGACACAGGCGTCGGGCCCGCAGCCGGCCAGAAGCGAGGGTCGGAGTGGACCGCGGTCCTCACCGGCCCGGTCACGGTGCCCGACGTTCCGGGGGCGATCGTGAGCTACTCCACCAGCGCGAACCCGTGCCGTGGCGAGGTGTTTGAGGCCGGCGCTGCCACCATCGCCGGGCCGCCGAGCTGCGTGGACAACTGGAGCGCGACGCTGCCCGCTGATCTGTCCACCGTGGCCGCGGTCCGGGTCGACTACGGCGACCTGATCTGGAAGGGCGGCGATGTGCACCCATTCATCGTCCCGGTCACCGCCCCCGCCGAGGTCGGCATCGCCTACAACTCCGTGGCCCTCGCCGCCAAGCGAAATGGCGGAGGTTGGCTGCTGCCCGTGGAACCGCAGAGGGTGGGGCTGACGACCCGCGGTGGCTTCAGAGTCACCAAGGCGGTGCCGCAGGATAGCGTCGCCGATGCGGACAACGAGTACCGCGGCCGGTGGCGCTGCACCCTGGGAGAGTGGAGCGCCGAGGGCGATTGGGGTCCGATCAAGGCCGGTGAGACCTGGACGTCTGCCGATGCCGATCCGATTCTGCTCGGGTCCACCTGCGCCGTGACTTCGGAGACCCGTCCTGACCAGCCAGTCTCGTCAGATCCCGGCCAGGAGTGGGCAGGCGAGGCAGACCTCGGCAGCTCCGTCCTGGCCCA
>CAYVWO010000459.1:0-1976 GCA_964455495.1 uncultured Tessaracoccus sp. | reverse complement strand
CGTCCGGTCGTCGGAGTAGACCAGCACCTTCGCGGGGGTGTCACTCATGGGAACTCATCCTTCGTGTCCGGGCCGTCGGCGAGGAGGCCGACATCGTCTCTAGGGGTCATCGTAGCGGCCTGCCTGGCACGCAGCGCGTCCTCCCTGTCCAGCGCGCGGTCGACGCGTCGCGCCTCGCGCTGGGAATCCTTCACCCACTGATAGAAGATCGTGCCCATCGCGAAGATCGCCGTGAGGTCGCCCGTCGCCCACATCAGCGCGCCGGCCCAGGTCTGGTCGGCCAGCGGGCTGAGGCCCCAGCTGCGCTCGAACGCGAGGTACCACTCCTCCGCGATCAGCATGCTCGACCCCATCAACGTCACGCCGAGGAAGGCGTGGAACGGCATGGTGAGGAAGAAGAGCAGCAGGCGGATGGGGTACGGCATCTTGATCGGAACCGGGTCCACCGCGAGCAGCGGGAAGAAGAACAGGCAGCCGACGACGAGCAGGTACATGTGCAGGGTGTCGTGCCAGAAGTCGTTGCGCAGCGTGATGTCGTACCAGTCCGAAAGGTAGAGCACCCACGGGTAGGCGATCATCAACAGCGTCGTCAGCGGCGGGAAGAGCAGCACCTTCGCGGGTGTCGAATGCAGCACCGCGAGCAGGAGCGCCCGAGGTCGCTTCGGCAACGCGCGCAGCGCCAGCGTGACGGGGGCGCCGAACACCAGGAAGACCGGGGCCACCATGTTCAACAGCATGTGCTGGATCATGTGCACCCAGAACAGCACCGTGTCGTAGACGCCGAGGAAGCTGAACAGCGCGACGAAGACCGCGCCGAGGCCGACGACGACGAACGAGATGGTGCGATAGACGGGCCACTTGTCGCCGCGCACGCGCAGCGTCCGCACGCCCCAGAGGTACAGGCCCGCGGCCACGATCAGCCCCACCAACGGGAGCCACGGGAACTCCCAGGCGGTGAAGAAGCGGGACCCGACCAGCGGGATAATGTCGTCGTCCGGCTTGGCGTGCAGCGGTAGGAACATCACGCCCAACATAGCGCGGATTATCGCACCCGGCACCGACCCCCCTGTCCCGGGGTCGCCTTAAGTTTCGCGTCCGGCGTGACCAACCGGGCTTTTGCGGCAATAATGACCCCGTGGCCACGAAACATGAGACTTTGAGCGCTCCGGCGGAGCTCCCGACCGGCGCGATCCATCCGATCCCCGCAGCCCGCCTGAACCGGCCGGAAGGACGACCCGACAAGGTCTCCGTCGGTGTGATCGTCTGGCTCGCCAGCGAGCTGATGTTCTTCGCCGCTCTGTTCGCCGCCTACTTCTGGACGCGGCAGCTCACGGGCGAGATGGCGGCCGCCGCGGGCACGACGTCGCTCTGGGACCAGAACACGCCGCACCTCGACCCGTTCTTCGCGAGCATCAACACCGCGATCCTCGTGCTCAGCTCCGTGACCTGCCAGATCGCGGCCAACGCCGCGGAGGCCAACCGCGTCACGGGCTCGTGGCTCAACCCGGCGCGGTGGGGCCTCCGCGAGGGCTTCATCGTGACCGCCATCCTCGGCTCGGTCTTCCTCGCCGGCCAGGTGTGGGAGTACTTCACGCTCTTCAGCGAGGGCCTCACCATCCAGACCAACCAGTACTGGTCGCTGTTCTTCCTGGCAACGGGCTTCCACGGCCTGCACGTTCTCGGCGGCGTCGTCGCCATGTGGTTCGTGCTCGCCCGGTCCTACATGACGCAGACGCACACGCACGAGCAGACCGTCGGCGCCCACGTGGTCTCGTACTACTGGCACTTCGTCGACGTCATCTGGATCCTCCTGTTCGGCGTCCTCTACTTCCTCCGCTGACCACAGAGACCATGGAGAGATCACCCGTGACGTTCCTCACCAGCCTCAGGCGACACTCTGTCGCTCGGCCCGCGCTCCTGCTGCTGGCCCTCCTCGTCGTCGGCCTGAGCTACTCGGTCGTGTCGCCGCAGCAGTC
>CAYVWO010000458.1:0-2004 GCA_964455495.1 uncultured Tessaracoccus sp. | reverse complement strand
ATCCCGCCGGGCGTGTTGCCGAGCGCGATGCCGATGGCCTCCGTGGCGGTGACCTTCGGGGCGGTGGCCTGCACCCCGCGGAGCTGCGTGTCGCGCTCGCGGGTGATCTCGCCGGTCTCGGCGTCGACGTACAGCTCGACCCCGGTGCCGTCCTCGCGGAGCACCGTCACCTCCCACGCGCGCCGGTCGGCGTCGAGCTCGACGACGGCGCCGGGGGTGTGGGCCAGCGCGGCCTCGATGGCGCGCGCGGCGTCGAGTCGGCCCTCGGGCGCCTCGGTGGCGGGGGTGTCGTCAGCCGAGGGGCTCTCCTCGGGGGCGGCGGAGGTGGGGGTCTCGGACGGCGCGGGCGACTGAGCGGTAGTCGTCGGGGCGGCCGGAGGCGGCGTCGAGGGGCTCTGGGCGGGGGCGCAGCCGGGCAACAGCAGCGCGGCGGCCGCGGCGGCGGCGAGGAGAGGCGTGGTTCGGGCGGTGATCTCGGACATGGGTCCTCCTGACGGGCGTGGTCCCATCCCCGAGCCGACGCGCCGGGGCCGCGCGGCCCATCCCCAGAAGTGGGGCGATGCGGGCGCGCCCCGCCTCGTCCTACGCGGGAGAGGCGGCGTCGTCGTGGGCCTGCTCGTGGGTCGTCACCCAGAAGCGGCCCGCGACGATCACGCCGAGGATCAGGAGCACGGACGTCAGCAGGAACGGCCAGCTGCGGTCCATGCTCGACAGCCACCCGCTGATCCAGCCGAAGGGGGCCGTGACCAGCATCACGCAGGTGCGCTGGATGGCCATCACGCGCGAGCGCTCGTGCCTGTCGACGTGCAGCGCCACCAGCGACTCGGCCAGCATGAAGAGGATGCCGCCGCCGAAGGCGTCGAGGACGAGGCAGACGGCGAGCAGGGCGTACGTGGAGGCGACGGCGGCCCCGTCGGGCGAGGGGATGCCCACCAGCAGCAGCTGGCCCGCGAGGTAGACGCCGAACCCGATCAGCGTGGGCGCCTTCAGGTGCTTGGCGTGCGTGAGCCGCGGGATGAGCGTGAAGAAGAACAGCACGGAGAGCAGCGAGCGGATCATCGGGAAGAACGGCAGCAGCGCGTCGGGGACGCCGAGGCGCTGGTTGATCACCACCTGCCAGAACGTGCCGTTGACCAGCGCGACCGCGCCGACGATGGCCGCGATGACGAGCGAGAAGATCGTGCCCTTCGAGCGGACGATCAGCCCCAGCACGCCGCGGTACTCCGACAGCGACCTCCAGATGCTCACGCCGCGCGTCTGCTCCATCCGGACGCGCCCCGTCGCGGTCTCGGTCGTGTAGCGGTAGAGGAGCCAGATCTTGACGCTCATGATGAAGAAGGCGTTCAGGTAGAGGATCCGCACCGCGAGCTCCAGGCCGAGGGTGGAGACGAGCACCGCCGCGATCGGCGCGAAGAGCGCGGAGAACTCGGCCGCGACCTTGATCAGCGAGTAGACCTTCGGGATCTCCTCGCGGTCGACGTCCTCGACGAGCAGGCAGTCCCACGAGTTCTGGGTCACCTGCCACGCGCCGTTGATGACGGAGGCGACGAGGAACCACCAGAAGTTCTGCGCGAACGCCCAGATCAGGCAGGGGATGACCCACGCGACGATGTCGAAGACCGCGGTGGTCATCCGCCGCCCGAGCTTGTCGGTGATGACGCCGCTCAGCAGCCCGAAGACCACCTGGGACAGCATCGAGATGGTGGCGAGCAGCCCGATTTGCGTGTCGTGGACCCCGAGGGCCAGCATGAACACCGACGCGTACGGCAGCACCAGCATCATCGACAGCCCCCACAGGGGCTCGGTGTAGACGGAGGCGCGGCCGTTGCCGCGAAGCCCGAGCAGGGTGACCAACATGGGGTTGCGTACGCGGCTCACCGGCATAGTCAACCGGCAACGTCGGCGCTTGTCCACCGCGCGCGGGTCAGCACTCGACGACGTTGACGGCGAGCCCCGCGAGGCTGGTCTCCTTGTACCTCTCGGACATGTCGGCGCCGGTCTGGC
>CAYVWO010000457.1:0-2014 GCA_964455495.1 uncultured Tessaracoccus sp. | reverse complement strand
TCAGACTGATGATCGGCGAGAGCCTGCGCGCGCTGCTGCGCGACGACGATCTCGTGCTGATGATCTCGCTCGCGGCTCCAAAGCGTGGGGGCCGGTCATGAGCAGGCACACCGGGCACATCGAACTCGATCGCACCGTGGACTCCATCATTGTCGGCAACCGGCACCGCACCGACCTGGGCGACCTGAGCGGGCTGGCGGAGTCGATCGCCCGTGACGGCCTCCTGCAACCGTTGACGGTCACGATCGACGGGGTGCTGGTGTGCGGCGCGCGGCGGCTCGCCGCGATTAAGCTGCTCGGCTGGCGCACGGTGAGCGTGTGGGTGCGCTCGGGCGTCTCGGGCAGGCTCGGTCACCTGTTGGCCGAGCAAGACGACAACATGCTCCACAAAGACCTCACTCCGAGCGAGAAGACGGCGCTGTACCGGGAACTGAAGACCCTGATGGCCGAGGATGCCGCGCGGAGGCAGGCGGCGACACGGTTCAGCGCGGAGAACCAGCCCGGAACTGACGGTGCGGGAAAGTTTCCCGCACCGTCAGAGCAGACCGGGCGGGCCAGTGAGCAAGCCGCCGCGATGATTCCCGGCGGCGCGTCGTACAAGACGCTCGACAAGATCGACTACCTGCGGAACGTCGCCGACGACGCCGCCCTGCCCGCCACGGTGCGCGGCGACGCCGCTGCCGAACTGAAACGCATCGACGCCGGTGCCCCGGTGCATCCCGGCTTCGAGCGCATCCGCGCCGCCGTCACCGAAGCCGCAGACGAGGACGCCGATCTGGAGGCCGTGGCGCGTGAGGCAGTCGCCCGCGCGCAGGCGGCGCAGACCAAGCCCGCCCCGGTCACGAGTGAGGTCGAGCCTGCGCGGTGGCCGGTGCGCGCGTTCGTCGCCACCTGGAGCGAGCTTGCCGACTGGTGGACGCACTACGACGCCGAAGTACTGGCGAACGAACTCAACGATGAGCAGATCGCCTCGTTCCTGGCGACCGCTGACGGCACCAGCGCGTTCGCAGACGAGCTGCGCACGGCGCGACAGGTGCTGAGCAATCCGCGTAGGCACCTCCGAGCGCTCTGACCCTGATCGGGTGCGCGGTGGCGCACCTGGGGGTCATGAAGACGACTCCCGATGACCCCGCCCGCGCCCGCCGCCGACTGATCTCCTTTGTCTGCGCCGGGGTCGCGTTCCTCGTCCTGGCCGCGATCGGTGTCTACGGGCTGGTGACCGGCCCGAACGACGCCGACCCGTCACCCGATGGGCCACCGACGCCGATTCGCATTGACCCCGATCAGCCGACTCCGCGCCTGCCCTACATCACCCCGTCGACCGACCCGGACGAGTTCGCGCGCGATGCCGCGCACGCGCTGTTCACCTGGGATACCACCAGCGGGTTCCTGCCGCTGGACTACACCGCCGTGCTGCTGGACGTGGGCGACCCGACCGGGAACGAGCAGGCGGGCCTGGCCTCTGACATCGCCGCCTACCTGCCGTCGCGTGACGCCTGGGTCGATCTGCGCCAGTACAGCACGACCCAGCACTTGACCATCACCGACGCCTACGTTCCCGAGCAGTGGGCGCAAGCGGTCGAGCAAGCTCGGCCCGGACAACTCCCGGTCGGTGCGACCGCGATCACGATCGAGGGCACCCGGCACCGCGAGGGCATCTGGAACGAGGAACCCGTGACATCCGAGCACCCGGTGGCGTTCACGATCTTCCTCGCCTGCCCACCCGACGACCCGCCGAGCGGCAGCCAGAGCGAGACCAGCGCGCCCGATGCGGGTGCGGTGCCGTCCTGCTACCTGCTGCGCCTGTCGATTCTCGACCAGCCGCTGCGCTGAGACGAAAGGCCATGACGATGAAGAAAGCAGTCATCGCCCTCGCCCTGCTGCTTCTGCTCGGCCCATTCATGGGCCTGCTGGCGATCGGCGTGCTGATGAACCCCGCCGCGAACGCCGAGTGCACCATCGACGGCTCCGGCATCACCGTGGGGAACACCCCTGACCCGTTGACCGCGACCAC
>CAYVWO010000456.1:0-2014 GCA_964455495.1 uncultured Tessaracoccus sp. | reverse complement strand
GGCCAGGCCCGCGGGATCGCGAGAATGGTCGACGAGGATCAGTACTGCATCGACGTCCTCACCCAAGTGACGGCGGTGACCAGCGCGCTGAAGGCCGTCTCGCTAGGGCTGCTCGGCGACCACCTGTCCCACTGTGTCGCGGACGCCGCCCGCGCGGGCGGGCCCGAGGCCGACGAGAAGCTCGACGAGGCCATGCAGGCCATAAAGCGCCTGGTCAAGTGACCGTTGCCGACCAGGCGCCCCCACAACCACGAGGCCCGCGCGAGGCGGCCCGCAAGGAAGGAATCACCATGATCACCAAGTACACCGTCACCGGCATGACCTGCGGCAACTGCGTCGCGCACGTCACCGAGGAGGTCTCCGAGGTAGCCGGCGTGACCAACGTCGCCGTGCAGCTCGACGGCTCGATGGCCGTCGAGTCTGAGGAGCTCATCCCCTTCGACGCCATCATCGAGGCCGTCCGCGAGGCGGGCGACTATTCGGTCGTCGAGGCGTAGGCGTCGAATCCTAAGAAACATTTTGGATTTTCTCAGGAAGCGTTTAGGCTGAGGGAACTCGATGAACGTCGGGTTCCCTCTCGCTTTGGAGAAAAATGGCCAAGGTCCTGATCCCCGCCCTCGCCGGTGGCACCGCGCTCGCGCTCGTCGGCACGGTGGCGCTCGCCACCGCCCTGCGGACGAACGACGTCGAGCTCACCGTCGACGGCGCCGCCTCGGCCCTCTCCGTGCGCGAACGCACGGTCGGCGAGGTGCTCGAGGCCCAGGGCATCGAGCTCGGCGACCACGACGTCGTGCTTCCCGCCGCGGACACCCGCGTCACCGACGGGCTCGCCGTCTCCGTCTCCTACGGCCGCCCGCTCGACCTCACGGTCGACGGCGAGAGCCGCACCGTGTGGACCACCGCCCGCACCGTCGGCGAGGCGCTGCAGCAGCTGCAGCTCGACGAGCCCGACGCGAAGCTGTCGGCCACCCGCTCGTCGGGCATCGCTCGCGAGGGCCTCGACCTCATCTTCAGTACAGCCAAGGATGTGACGTTCACCAACGCGGGCAAGAAGTCGGAGGTGCGCGTCGCCGGAACTGTCGCCGACCTCCTGGCCGATCAGGGCGTCACGGCCGACGACGACGACATCGTCAAGCCCGCGCTCGACGCGGAGCTCGAAGACGGCATGAAGGTCAAGTTCGTCGACGTCGAGGTCAAGGAGCGCACCGAGAAGGTCTCCGTCAAGCACGACACCTCGCGCGTGAAGACCAAGTCGCTGGTCAAGGGCGAGACCAAGGTGGAGAAGAAGGGCGTCAACGGCAAGGCCGTCGAGACCTACGAGGACGTGTACCGCAACGGCAAGCTGCACTCGTCGGAGCTGGTCGGCGCCAAGGTCACCAAGAAGCCGGTCACCGAGGTGATCAAGGTTGGCACCAAGGTCGTGAAGTCGTCCTCGGGCTCCTCCGACTCCGGCTCGTCGAACCTGTCGCCGGCCAACGGCTCCAGCTGCAAGGCCTCCTACTACTGGCAGGGCCAGATGACCGCCAACGGCGAGCGCTTCAACCCCAGCGCGATCACGGCGGCGCACAAGACGTTCAAGTTCGGGACCAAGGTCAAGGTGACCAACCCCAAGAACGGCAAGACCGTCGTGGTCCGGATCAACGACCGCGGCCCCTACATCGCCGGCCGCTGCCTCGACCTCTCGAAGGCCGCCATGCA
This sequence comes from uncultured Tessaracoccus sp., assembly GCA_964455495.1. Lineage (GTDB taxonomy): Bacteria > Actinomycetota > Actinomycetes > Propionibacteriales > Propionibacteriaceae > Arachnia. The sequence continues at coordinate 316 of CAYVWO010000456.1, read as the reverse complement.
GGCGATCGGCGGCACCTCCGCGGGTGTCATCACGGTCAAGTACGAGGTCGTTTCCTGAGCCGGGGCGTCCTCTACGACGGAAAGTCGGACTCCTGACACCTAGAACTAGGGGTATCGGGAAACGGAGTTAACTAATCGGCTTGTATCTGCCCGAAACAGTCCGCTAACATCTGGTCGTACGTCCAACAACGACGCACCAGAGCCCGGCCCGCTGCCGCCCCCCAATTGCAGTGGGCCGGGTTTCGTTTCCCCCAACGATCCCGCCCCACGGGTAGCCTCGGGGCATGGGATATCGCATCGAAACTGACTCCATGGG
>CAYVWO010000455.1:0-2034 GCA_964455495.1 uncultured Tessaracoccus sp. | reverse complement strand
ACGACACAGAAGGACATCGCGGCACAGGTCGGGATGACTCCCGACGCGTTCTCACGCGCGCTGAAGGGCGAACGTGGGTTCTCCGCCGTCGAGTTGGCGAATCTGGCCGAGTTGCTGCACGTAGACGTCTATTTCCTCATCACCGGCGCCGCCGATCCGAACAGGCTCGTCCTCGCTGCACGTCATTCCTACGACCCCGAGACGCGCGAGCGCGCAGTCGCCGGGCATCAAGAGGACCGAGCCATCCTCGACGACATCAGCCTTGCCTACCGCCAAGCGGGCGAAGACCCCGGGCCATCCCAAATCCCTCAACGCCTCGAGACGACGAGAAGCGCGCTCGGGCGCGGCTTCGCCCGTGGCCTACTCGCCCATATCGAAGATCGCTTCCAGATCGACATCGTTCGGGTGCACGGTCTGAGTACCTCCTACTCGTTCCACATCCGCGGCCGCGCGGTGATCGCGATCCCGGCCACCGGCAACTGGTTCCGGGAGAACTGGGACATGGCCCACGAACTCGGCCACTTGGTTCTCGGCCACCAGTGCGTGATGGGCTCCGAGGGAGACGTCGACTCACCCGAGCGTGAAGCTAACGCCTTCGCAGCAGACCTCCTGCTTCCGGCCGACGAGTTATCCGCCACCGATTGGTCGGCCATCACCGCTGCACAGCTCGCTCGCCTTGTGTGGGTCACAGGGGTTTCGACCCAGGCGCTGTCTACCCGTCTTCGGGCGCTGCACCTGCCCGTCTCGCAGCAGACGAGCGGGCTTCTCGGCCGCTCAACCCAGGCGCTGCTCCGTCATCACATGCCCTCAGACTCATTGCTCGACGAGGTCACTGTGCGCATGGAGAACGCGTCCCAGCGCCACTTCCCGCGCTGGCTACAAGAGGCGCACCTCGACCGCATTGCAGAGGGTGCCGTCGGCAAGGCGACACTCGCATGGATGCTTGGCGTTGACGAGGCTGAACTGGACGTCGAAGTCCCGGATGTGCCCCCCTCACTGTCGGCATGCGACCTGGACGATCTCCTCAGGTAGACCGTGGCCCTTCTCTTCCCCGACAACACCGTCCTCATCAACTTCGCCTACTGCGGCGAGATGGCATTACTCGAGACAATCGTCGGCGCCAAGGGAGCATGGGTGGCCTCGGTGGAGGCCGAGTGCAACCAGAAGGCCGACGAGCTTCAGCTTCCCGAGTTGCGAACGGCTCGGCAGATCTTCGGCAAGCCACTCCGGCCCGAGACGCCCGTCGAGCACATGCAGGTGCGCATTCACCGCGATCATTTCAGCAGGCCCGGCGACGGGCCGAAGAAGCACCTTGGGGAATCAGAGACCCTTGCGATCCTGGAGTGTCGCGACCTCGGCACCGCGATCTTCGTCACCGACGACCGCCAAGTCAGCCTTCGAGCCACCGCCTGCAAGATCCCCGTCAGGTGCATCACAACCTGGGACCTCGTGAGGTTCGCCGTTCGCGCCAACCACGCGGACGAAGCCATCGCGCTGCGCATGCGCCGCACCCTGATGACACACGATCGCGTTCATATTGGCTACGTCCGGGATGAGCTGGCATTCGTCAACTGGCTGAACGAGTCGTAAACGTCGGCCAAGCCGGTTCCGTCACCTTGGCGACTGCAGAACCCCGAGGCGGCCGGACATCAGTTCGGGGAGGAGCGCATCGCGGGCTACCGCGAGACGCCGGGTCTCTGCCGCAGATGCCTGCACCCGATCGAGCAAGACCCGAATCTGGTCGCCGACCCAGTCCTGGGTCTGACGATCTGGCAGCGAGACCGGGAACTCCAGGACCCGCCCCCTGGCCAGCTCGGTCTGGCCAGTGCTGCCCTCTCCAAGTAGCTCAAATGCCAGCTCACGCCCGATCAGCTGAGCGGCCACAAAGGCGGGGTTTGCGCGCTCTGGATCGATGCGAGCCAGCGTCACATGGGAGTCAATCGTCGCTTCGCGAGCCTGATTCCAAATCCCGACGCGGCCTAGAGTCCCCGCGCCGGTGGAGTTGATCAGGACATCCAGGGGACGGAGGGCTCG
>CAYVWO010000454.1:0-2045 GCA_964455495.1 uncultured Tessaracoccus sp. | reverse complement strand
GCGTCAGATGGGCAGGGCGAGCGCGAGGACGCGGGCGTTGGGCAGCGCGGCCAGCTCCGCGCCGTCGACGAGCAGCTTCGCGCCGCGCGCGCCGCCGCCGATGACGACCGGCCCGGCAGAGACGACCGCCTCGTCGATCAGGATCGGCCAGTCTTCGGGGAGCCCGACCGGGGTGATGCCGCCCTGCGTCATGCCGGTCAGCGCCTCCGCCGTGGGCTGGTCCGCGAACGACATCTTCCGCATCCCGAGCTCCTTGCGCACGGTCTTGTTGACGTCCGCCTTGTCGGTGGCGAGCACCAGGACGGCGGCGTGCACGCTGTCCTCGCCGCGCCGCCCGAACACCACGACGCAGTTCGCCGACGCCTCGGGCGCGACATCGTACGCCTCGCAGAACGCGGCGGTGTCGGCGAGCGTGTCGTCGATCTCGGCCACCCGCGCCTCGGGCACCAGCCCTGCCGCGGCGGCGACAGGCGGCGCGACGAGCGAGGTCGCCTCGATGAGCGGGACCCAGGTCAGATTTCCTTCAGCAGACGGCATGCGCGCCATGCTATCGCCGCGGTCAGCCTTCCATCCGCCGCGCCCAGCACGTAGTGCAAGGATCGACCAGCATCGGGCCCCAACTGGCACGGTCATGCCAGTTGGGGCCCGATCTTGGCGGAAATTTGCAGGGACGGGACTACAGCGCGTCGATCACCGCGTTCATGGTCGCCGACGGGCGCATGACCGCTGCCGTCCTGGCCGCATCGGGGCGGTAGTAGCCGCCCAGGTCGGCGGGCTTGCCCTGCACGGCGAGCAGCTCGGCGACGATCGCGTCCTCGCCCTCCGAGAGCGCCGCAGCCACGGGGGCGAAGGCTGCGGCCAGCTCGGCGTCCTCGGTCTGCGCGGCCAACTCCTGGGCCCAGTAGGTGGCCAGGTAGTAGTGCGAGCCGCGGTTGTCGATGCCGCCGAGGCGACGGGTGGGGGACTTGTCGTTGTCGAGGAACGTTCCGGTCGCGCGGTCCAGCGTCGAGGCGAGGATCGCCGCGCGGGCGTTGCCCTCCGTCTGCGCCAGATGGTCGAACGACGCCGCCAGCGCCAGGAACTCGCCCAGCGAGTCCCAGCGCAGGTAGTCCTCCTCGACCAGCTGCTGCACGTGCTTCGGGGCCGAGCCGCCGGCGCCGGTCTCGAACAGGCCCCCGCCCGCCATCAGCGGGACGACCGACAGCATCTTGGCCGAGGTGCCAAGCTCGAGGATCGGGAACAGGTCGGTCAGGTAGTCGCGCAGGACGTTGCCGGTCACGGAGATGGTGTTCTCGCCGCGGCGGATGCGCTCGACGGAGAACTTGGTGGCCTCGACCGGGCTCATGATGCGGATGTCCAGGCCGACGGTGTCGTGCTCGCGCAGGTACTGCTGCACCAACTCCGCGATGCTGCGGTCGTGCGCGCGCTCCGGGTCGAGCCAGAACACGGCCGGCCACCCGGTGATGCGGGCGCGGCTGACGGCCAGCCTCACCCAATCGCGGATGGGGGCATCCTTGGCCTGGCAGGCGCGCCAGATGTCGCCCGCGGCGACGTCGTGGCTCATCAGGATGTGACCCGCGGCGTTGACCACCTGGACCACGCCGTCGGCGGGGATCACGAACGTCTTGTCGTGCGAGCCGTACTCCTCGGCCTTCTGGGCCATCAGGCCGACGTTGGGGACTGTGCCCATCGTGCGCGGGTCGAAGGCGCCGTTGGCGATGCAGTCCTCGATCACGGCCTGGTACACGCCGGCGTAGGACGAGTCGGGGATGACCGCGAGCGTGTCGGCCTCGGCGCCGTCGGGGCCCCACATGTGGCCCGACTGGCGGATCATGGCGGGCATCGACGCGTCGACGATGACGTCGGACGGGACGTGCAGGTTGGTGATGCCCTTGTCGGAGTTGACCATCGCGAGCGCGGGGCCGTCGGCGAGGCCCTTCTCGAACGCCGCGCGGATCTCCGCGCCGTTATCCAACGCGTCGAGCCCAGCCAGGATCGCGCCCAGGCCGTCGTTGGCGGAGAGGCCGGCGGCGGCCAGGTCATCG
>CAYVWO010000453.1:0-2045 GCA_964455495.1 uncultured Tessaracoccus sp. | reverse complement strand
GAAGGGAACCGGCACGTGGACGGTGCAGTCGGCGCTGAACCTCGGCACGCCGGTCAACACCATCGCCGAGTCGGTGTTCGCCCGCGCCGTCTCGTCGTCCCCCGCGCTGCGCGCGGCCGCACAGAGGGCGCTGGCCGGGCCTGACGGCACCATCGCCGTCGCCGACCGCGACGCGTTCGTCGAGCAGATCCGCCAGGCGCTGTGGGCGTCGAAGGTCGTCGCGTATGCGCAGGGCCTCGACGAGATCCGGATGGCGGCCGAGGAGTACGGCTGGGAGATCAACGTCGGCGAGGTCGCGAAGATCTGGCGCGGCGGCTGCATCATCCGCGCGAAGCTGCTGGAGCGGATCCGCTCGGAGTACGCGGCCAGCCAGCTGGTCACGCTGCTGGAGGCGCCTTCGGTCGCGTCCGGGCTGGCGGACGCGCAGGACGCGTGGCGCGAGGTCGTGGCGGTGGCCGTCAAGGCAGGCGTCCCCGTCCCGGGGTTCGCCGCCGCGCTCGCCCACTACGACCAGGCCCGCGCGCCGCGCCTGAACGCGGCCCTCACCCAGGGCCTGCGCGACTACTTCGGCGCGCACACCTACCGCCGGATCGACCGCGAGGGCACCTTCCACGTGAACTGGTCGACCGACGGCGCCGAGATTCAGGCGACCGACAGCCACTGACGGAAAAGTGCCGCCAGATCGGGATTCTTCCGAAACTGGCTGTTTCGGGAGCATCTCGGCGGACTTTTCCGTCAAAGGGCGGTGGTACTCCGCGTCAGACGGTCCAACCGGCGCGGAAGGTTCTCCTCGCGAGCCAATACTTGTCCTCGCCGACGACGAAGTGCCCGGTACCGTCCCACCGTGCCGGCAGTTCGCGGCTCTCCAGTCGGTCCTTGGTCACGGTGACGAGGAGCTGCCGGTCACGGAGGTCGACGAGGTAGTGCGCCGCGTACTTGTCGACGGCGTCGATCCCGCGCAGGATGTCGGCGGGCATCACCAACTCGACCAGCCAGGCCCACCAGCTGCGTCGCACCGTGCGGAGCACCTCGTCGATCGACGCGGCGTCGGGGTATCGCGCCTCGACGGCGAGCAGCCGTGCACGGCGCCTCGGCGTGTAGTCGGTGAGGTCGACCGGCTCGATGAGGACGGCCGCGGAGACCGGCTCATCGCCGGCAACGAGGTAGTCGACGCTCACGCCGAACAGCGCGGCGAGCGCCTTGAGGTTCTCGATGTCGGGGATGCCGGCGTCGGTCTCCCACTTGGTGATCGCCTGGCGCGACACCATCAGCTTCGTGGCCAGCTGCTGCTGTGTGAGGTTGGCCTCCTGGCGGGCCGCGCGGAGCTTGCTTCCCAGCGTCACGGTCGTCTCTCTTCCTATTGGTGAAGTGCGGTGACCATCACGGTAGCCACGGTGCGTCCCACAGCGCCCATTCTGGGGCCACGACTGACGCCACGTACCGTGGCACCCCCGCCACGGTCGCGATCCCCCTTGTCAATCGGACTCGGGCTTGATCCAGGCGATGGTGTGCCGAAACCCAGACGATGACGTAGGACCGCCCCGGCATGACCGACTGGACGGCGGCCGCGGGCTCGTCGAATGGCTCTGCGTGACCCCACCGACGAACCCCGCTGGGAGACCGCGCGCTGGCGGCGTCGTTCGCTGCTAACGCGGCTGCTTCCGTCCGCCTCGGGCGCCGAGGACTCATACCGCGGTTGCGTGTCCCCATAGAGACACACGCAACCGCAGTAACCCGAGCTGGGCACGAAACTGGACGGACGCAGCCGCGCTAACTCATTCGTTCCTCGAAACCGAGGCTTTCGTACAGCCCGAACGCCGCCGCGGAGGTACCCTCACCGAATCGGAGCGACAGCGTCTCGTCGCCGCGTGCCGCGCACGCGGCGAGCGCGGCCTCGACCAGACGGCGACCGTGTCCGCGCCCGCGTGCGCCCGGGTCGACGAACAGATCGATGATGAACGGGCCGTCCAGGTCGTCGTCCCAGATCGAACGCTCGACGACGAGCACCGCGCCGACGACGCGTCCGGAGTCGACGGCGACGAGGC
>CAYVWO010000452.1:0-2061 GCA_964455495.1 uncultured Tessaracoccus sp. | reverse complement strand
CTCGTTCGACGCACTGACGGAGACGCGGGTCCTCCTGGAGCGGGGCGCGGCGCGGGCGGCGGCGGGGAAGGCCGGCGCCGCCGACATCGCCGAGTTGGAGCGGCTGCTCGCCGAGATGGTTGCCAACTCCGACGAGCGCACCTTCAACGAGCTCGACACCGCGTTCCATCTGGCCATCGCCGGTTCGGGTGCGAACCGCCTGATGCGCGACATCACGGTCGCCATCCGCGAGGCCGTCGCGGAACGCATCCTCGTGGCAGAGCGTGAACTGGACGCCTGGCCCAGGTTCCGCGACCGGTTGAACCAGCAGCACCGGGCGATCCTGGAGGCGATCAGGCAGGGCGACGGCGACCTCGCGGCCGAGCGCGTCGACCGGCACATCCGGGAGGCACACCGCGTCCTCCTGGGCTGAGGGTCACATGATCTGGCGCAGCAGGCCCGTGTCGACGTCGTACATGAACCCGCCGACCTCAGCCTCGCCCCTGATCAGCGGGTGGCGCGAGACCATGTCGACGTCCTCCTGCAGCCTGCCCATCTGATCGGGGTTCGCGCCGAACGAGATCCAGCTGGTGTCCTCGCCGGTCTTCTCGGCGATCTTGCGACGGATGTCGGCGTCGGTGCCCGACGCCATCGCGCACCGGGTGTGCGGGACGATCATGATCCGGTTGACCTGGAGCAACTGCACGCTGAGCACGCACCCCGTGAGGACCTCCGCGGAGACGCGGCCGCCGGGCGAGCGCAGGATCTTGGCGTCGCCTAGCCTCAGCCCGAGCATGCGCAGCGGCTCGATCCGCGAGTCCATGCAGGTCACCAGCGCGACGCCTGCCTTCGCGATGCCGTCGAAGTAGCCGTCGGTGAACGTGGCGCCGAATTCGGCGTTGGCGGCGAGCAGGTCGTCGAAGCTCATGCGAGTCCTTCCGGGTGTTCTCGGTGGAGAGACTAGTCGAAAAGCGTGTCGCCGCCCGCGTCGACTTCCACCGCGGGTGGGGGTGCGGCGACGGGGCCCGCCCGGCCGGCGAGCATGGCGACCGGCTGCGCGAGGGGGGTGCCGGAGCCGTCGCGGCGGCCATCCGTGGGGGGAAGATCGACCGGCGATCCGCTCGCGGCGGCGGCCACGACGGGGCGCGGGCCGATGGCGGCGAGGAGCAGCGTGTCCTCGCCCTTCAGGAAGCGGTGGGCGCGCACGCCGCCGGTGGCCCTGCCCTTCGCCGGGTACTCCGCGAGCGGCGTCACCTTCGCCGATCCCGCCTCGGTCCCCGGCAGCGACGAGGACGCGCCGGCGATGGTGACCACGTCGTCGGTCGCGGGGTGCACCGCGCCGAAGAACACCACCGATGCCCGGGGCGCTAGCTTGATGCCCGCCATGCCGCCGCCAGATCGGCCTTGCGGCCGCACGGAGGAGGCCGGGAAGTGCAGGAGTTGCGCGTCGGTGGTGACGAAGGCGAGATCCGCGGACTCGTCGATCAGCTCGACCGCGCCCACGACCTCGTCGCCGTCGTCGAGACGGATGACGTCCCAGGCGTCCTTGCCGATGACCTCGGGATTAACCCGCTTGACCACGCCGCGGCGGGTGCCGAGCGCGAGGCCCGGAGAGTCCAGCGACAGTGTGGTCAACCCGAGCGGGCGCTCGCCCGGCTCCAGCGGCCACAGCTCGTGGGCGAGGCTGCCGCCCTGCAGGCTGGGGGCCGACGCGGTCAACGGGACGGTGTGCAGCTCGATGGCCGGGCAACGCAGGAGGCGGCCGCGGTTGGTGAGGACGCCGAACTCGCCCTGAGCCGTCGTCCTGACCTTCGCGACGACCACGTCGTGCGCGGAGCGGCCGTCGGGGGACAGCTCGCCGAGAGAGTCCGTGCGGGCCACGAGGCCGGAGCCGCTGAGCAGCACCCAACAGGGGGCGTCGGGCACCTCCAGCGGCGCGCGTTGCGCGACGGGCGCGCCCGCGGAGGCCAGCAGCACGGTGCGTCGGGGCGTCCCGAACTCCTTGGCGACCTGGGCCAACTCCTCGCCGACGACCCGGCGCAGCACCGCGTCGTTGTCGACGATCTCGCGCAGGCCCGCGAT
>CAYVWO010000451.1:0-2061 GCA_964455495.1 uncultured Tessaracoccus sp. | reverse complement strand
ACATAGCGTCCATGAACCGGATGCCAGGGCCTTTCGACGCGCGCCTGCGTCGCTCCGCTCCTCGGGGCACGGCTCAAGGTGCGAAGCTACCTTTCGATCACACCTGCGTCGCTCCGCTCCTCGGGGCACGGCTCAAGGTGCGTTCAGGCGACGACTTGGCGCACCAACGCGCCCGCGGAGCGCACCATCGAGACGGTCTGCTGGCGCCAGTCGGCCTCCTGGCCGCGGTACGGGCCGGTGGCAAGCGAGATCACCACGGCGGCCGCGCGCAGCCGCAGCTCCACCGGGTCGACGCGCTTGTCGAACACGGGCACCCAGCGCGCGAGCAGCTCGCGGACCTGCGCCTCCTGGCGCGGGTTCATCCGCTGGATGGTGGCGAGGTGGCCGATCAGGCAGGCCAGGTCGTCGGCCCGACGGCCGGGGCCGATGGTGTCGACGTCGAGCATCCCGACGATCCGGCCGTCGGCCACGCTGAGCTGGCCCTCGTGCAGGTCGCCGTGCGTGGGCTCGTCACCCTCGGGGTAGGCGGCCAAGCCCGTGACGACCTGCTCGGTGAGCCGCGACAGCTCGCCGTCCAGCTCGGGCAGCGTCGCCGACACCATGCGCGCGTAGTGGCCGACGGCGTCGGCCCACGGCGGCCGTCGCTCCAGCCGGGAGACGGCCGACGGCATGGCGTCCAGCAACTCGACGATCTCCTCGGGCCGGCACGGCTCGCCCTCCTCGAAGAGGGCGTGCGCGAGCGGGGCGCCGGGGAGCTCGCGCGTGACGAGCAGCTGGTCGTCGGTGGCCAGGAGCACCTCGGGCGCGGGGATGCCGCCCTCGCGGAGCAGCGTGTGGCGGCGAAGGACATCGGCGAAGACCCGCGGCCGCAGCACCTTGACGTACAGCGTCGACCTCGGGTCGGCGACGTCGACTCGCACCACGGCGCGGCGGCGCGGCCGGTAGCCGATCATCGTGAGGCTGACCTGCTCGGGAGCCAGGAGGCCAAGCGTGGGCGCGAGCGCCTCGGCCATCCGGTCGGGGTACGCCGCGCGCGGCAGTCCGGGAAGGTCGGGGTCGTCGGGGTACAGCCACACGGCAACCCGGCGCGTGCCGTCCTCGAAGACGTGCGCCCGCTCGTCCGACGGCGACAGCTCGCCCATGCGCGCGGAGACGCCCAACAGCTCGGTCCGCTCCCCGTGCGGCCACCGCACGGTGGCGAGGTAGGTGGCCGTGGTCGACGCTGACGGCGCGGAGTCGACGTGCTCCAGCGCCCAGCTGAGCAGCTCGCCCCCCTGATGCGCGACCGCGGCGCGCAGCAGCGGGTCCACGTCGCGGCCGGTGAGCAGCCGCAAGCCGTCGTCAGACATCGGGCACCGCCTCCGGCAGCGGGGCCCTGCTGATCCGGAACCAGGCGGCGCGTCGGCCGTCCATCTGCGTCACGGCGAGCGTGAACTCGACGCTCGGGCCGTCCGCGTCCCCGTCCGGCGCGAGCACGACGGTCACCTCGTCGCCCAGCCGCGGCAGCGCGCCCAGCTGCGCCATGACATATCCCGCGACCGTGTCGTAGGGGCCGTCGGGGAGCTCGTGGCCGGTCAGCTCGCCGAACTCCTCGATCGTGGTGAGCCCGTCGACGTTGTCGACCTGGTGGGCCTCCTGCCGGACCGGGTCCTCATCGTACTCGTCCAGGATCTCGCCCACCAACTCCTCGACGAGGTCCTCGATGGTCACGATGCCCGCGGTGCCGCCGTACTCGTCGCGGACGATGGCCAGGTGCGAGCGCGCGGCGCGCATCGACGACAGCGCGCGCAGGATCTTGACGGTCTCGGGGAGCGACAGGACCTCTCGCGCGAGGCTGCGCACCGTGCGGTCCCTGCCCCGGCCCTCGACCTCCATGAGGTCGCGGATGTGCAGGAAGCCGACGATCCGGTCGGCCCCGCCGTCTGTCACCGGGTACCGGGAGTGGGCGGCGCCGCGCACCTCGCGGTAGGCCTGCGCGATGGGCATGTCGGCGGGTAGGAAGTCGACCTCGGCGCGGGGAAGCATCACCGCGCGCAGCGTGCGCCCGCCTGCGGCGCACAC
>CAYVWO010000450.1:0-2077 GCA_964455495.1 uncultured Tessaracoccus sp. | reverse complement strand
TCCGCGGGGTAGTCGATGTTGCCGACCCCGAGGATCACGCCCTGGCCCGTCATGAGGCGGGGAACGGAGTGGTTGGTGCCGACCCCGCCGGGGTTGGTGAGCGACGCCGTCGTGCCGGCGAAGTCGCTGACCTGCAGCGCGCCCTCGCGGGCCTTCTTCACGACGTGCTCGTAGGCGGACCAGAACTGGAAGAAGTTCAGGTCCTCGCAGCCCTTGATGTTGGGCACGAGCAGCTGGCGCGTGTCGCCCTTCTTGAGGTCGATCGCGACGCCGAGGTTGATGGCGGGGTTCTCGACCAGATTCGGCTTGCCGTCGACGACCTCGTAGGCGTTGTTCATCTCGGGAAGGGCCTTGAGGGCCTGCACCATGGCGTAGCCGATGATGTGGGTGAACGAGACCTTGCCACCCTTGGAGGTGCGCAGGAAGTTGTTGATGACGGTGCGCTGGTCGATGACGAGCTTCATCGGCACCGAGCGCACGGACGTCGCCGTCGGCACGGTCAGCGAGACGTCCATGTTCTTGGCGGTACGCATGGGCGCGCCCCGCATCACGGAGTATCGGGGCTCGGCCTTCGAGGGCGCGGGCCGCAGCGTCGGGTTGGGCGCGTTGGCGGAGAGCCCCGCGCCGCTGCCCGGGTTGGCGGGCAGTCCCTCGCCGCGGCGGGCGGCGTCGACCATCGGGCGGGCCGCCGTGGGTGCGGCGGGAGCAGGCGCAGCCGGTGCCGGGACGGGCGGTGCCGGAGCAGGCGGTGCCGGTGTCGGTGCGGGCGGTGTCGGCGCGGCGACGACGGGAGCCGGAGCCTGCGGCGTCGGGGCGGGTGCGGGCTTCGGCGGGGCCGGAGGGCTGGCGGGTTCAGGCGCCGGCGCCGGAGGGGCGCCCTCGGCGGCGAAGAACTGCCGCCAGGAGGCGTCGACAGACTGAGGATCAGCCTGGTACGCCTCTCGCATGTCGTCGATCAGCCAGGAGTTGGCCCCGAACGCGTCGTTGGACTCAGGAGCAGACATGTGCATTAGTGGCTGGTGCCACAATCCCCTCTATGTGTGAGTTCCCGCAGGCGGCTGCGGCTGCGACGGTTAGCTTACCCAATAAAGGGGAGATTCGGTTGTCGACGCACGACGGCTGGTGACCATGGCCAGCCACACCGCGTGGCCGGTCAGCGTCAGGAGGGCCAGGTTGCGCAGCACGAGCACCGCGGTCTCCGGACCGGAACCCAAGGGAATGGCCATGATGCCGTAGGCGCCCCAGGGGTAGCTGAGCTGCGTGAGCGCCCCGACGATGACCAGCGCGACAGCTTGGATGCGGAGGTGTCGGCGCAACCGCTCGGGCATCCTGGTCAGGAGCAGCGCGGCGATCGGCCCGCCTAGCCACAGGATGTATTGGGGCGAAAGGGTCTTGTTCGTCACGATCGTCGCCAGCACGACGGCGAGCATCGCGAACAGGATGGCCGGGGGGAGGAGCGGGTCGTCGCGCCGGAGGTTCCTGATCAGCCGGGCGGAGAGCCATGCCGTCAGGGCCACCGTCGCGGCGGTCAGGGCGGTCGCGACGCCCAGCATCAGGCCGACGCCGGGGGAGCCTGCCTCGATCTCCAGCGCGTTGTAGTCAGAAAGCGAGATGGGCCACGACGGGTTGTCGGTGAACGTGCGCAGCCACATCAGCGGCATCGCGGGGACGGACTCGATCTGCAGTCCCCGGCTGCGCTGCCAGGTCACGGGCGATACGGTCCGCTCCCACCCGACGGCGGCGAGCGACGTCAGCGCCAGCCCGAGCCCGGCGACGCCGAAGCCGAGGAGTCGGCGTCGTGCCGGGCCGGCACGCAGCGGGTCGGGGGCGAGGAGCGGGCCGATCAGCAGGGCCGGCCAGAGCTTGATCGCCGCACCCAGCCCGAGCAGCGCCCCCGAGACCGCGGGGCGTCGGAGGAGCAGCACGCACGCCCAGGCGACGAGCGCCGCGGGGATGAGGTCGAATCGGAACCACATGATCGCGCCCTGCGCGCCGGTGAACAGGATCCAGAACAGCGTCGCGGTGACGTTGGCGCGCCGGTACAGCGTCGCGGCCACCGCGACGTCGAGCAGCAGCA
>CAYVWO010000449.1:0-2083 GCA_964455495.1 uncultured Tessaracoccus sp. | reverse complement strand
CACGGTCAACAAGTGGGGCGAGCAGTGGGGGCTGATCAAGAAGCGCGAGGACCGCGTCTCCGGCGACGACATCCGCGAGGGCCTGACCGCCATCGTGTCGATCAAGGTCGCCGAGCCGCAGTTCGAGGGCCAGACGAAGACCAAGCTGGGCAACACCGAGGCCAAGAGCTTCGTGCAGCGCGTGCTGAACGACCGCCTGGGCGACTGGTTCGAGCGCAACCCCGCGGAGGGCAAGGAGATCATCCGCAAGTCGCAGTCGGCGGCGCAGGCCCGCATCGCCGCCCGCAAAGCGCGCGACATGGCCCGCTCCCGCAAGGGCCTCCTCGGCGGCTCCGGCCTGCCGGGCAAGCTCGTCGACTGCCAGTCGACGAACCCCGCGGACTGCGAGCTGTTCATCGTCGAGGGCGACTCGGCAGGCGGCTCGGCCCGCGGCGGCCGCGACCCGAAGACCCAGGCCATCCTGCCCATCCGCGGCAAGATCCTGAACGTCGAGAAGGCGCGCATCGACAAGATCCTCGCCAACAAGGAGGTCGAGGCGATCATCAACGCGCTCGGCGCCGGCATGCAGGAGGACTTCGACCTCGACAAGCTGCGCTACCACAAGCTCGTGCTGATGGCCGACGCCGACGTCGACGGCGCGCACATCCGCACGCTGCTGCTGACGCTGCTTTTCCGTTTCATGCGCCCGATGATCGACGCCGGCCACGTGTTCCTCGCGCAGCCGCCGCTGTTCCGCCTGCGCTGGAGCAACGCGCCGCACGAGCTGGCCTACAGCGACACCGAGCGCGACGCGCTCCGAAACGACGGCCTCGCCAACGGCAAGAAGCTGCCGCAGGTCAACCCGATCCAGCGCTACAAGGGCCTGGGCGAGATGAACGCCGAGGACCTGTGGGACACCACCATGGACCCCGAGAAGCGGATCCTGCTCCAGGTGACGCTGGAGGACGCGGCCGCGGCCGATCAGATGTTCTCCATCCTGATGGGCGAGGACGTCGAGCAGCGTCGCACGTTCATCCAGCGCAACGCCCGCGACGTCCGCTTCCTCGACATCTGAGCGCCGCCCGCGCCGTCCAAGAGAATTTCAAGAAGGTAACCCAGCATGGCTGACGACAACGACGACAAGACCACCCTCACCGGGCGCGTCGACCCGATCGACCTCCAGCACGAGATCCAGAACTCGTACCTCGACTACGCGATGAGCGTCATCGTCGGGCGCGCGCTGCCGGACGTCCGCGACGGCCTCAAGCCCGTGCACCGCCGCGTGCTGTACGCGATGTGGGACGGCGGCTACCGCCCGGACCGCGGCTGGAACAAGTGCTCCCGCGTCGTCGGCGAGGTCATGGGCCTCTACCACCCGCACGGCGACACCGCCATCTACCACACCCTCGTGCGCCTCGCGCAGCCGTGGGCCATGCGCCACACGCTGGTCTCCGGCCAGGGCAACTTCGGCAGCCAGGGCAACGACAAGGCCGCGGCCATGCGGTACACCGAGTGCAAGATGGCGCCGCTCGCCGTCGAGATGGTGCGCGAGATAGAGCAGAACACCGTCGACTTCCGCCCCAACTACGACAACCGCGAGGAGGAGCCGGTCGTCCTCCCGGCCCGCTTCCCGAACCTGCTCGTCAACGGCTCCACCGGCATCGCCGTCGGCATGGCGACGAACATCCCGACGCACAACCTGCGCGAGGTCGGCGCCGCGGTGCAGTGGGCGCTCGAGCACCCGGACGCCACGAAGGAGGAGCTGCTTGAGGCCGCAATGGGCTTCATTCACGGCCCCGACTTCCCCGGCGGCGGTCTGATCGTCGGCCGCCAGGGCATCGAGGACGCGTACCGCACGGGCCGCGGCTCGGTCGTGATGCGCGCCGTGATCGACATGGAGGAGGACGAGAAGGGCCGCCAGCTGCTGGTGGTGACCGAGCTGCCGTACATGGTCAACCCGGACACGCTGGCGCTGCGCATCGCCGAGCTGGTGAACTCCGGCAAGCTGACCGGGATCGCCGACATCCGCGACGACACGTCGGCCCGCACCGGCACCCGCCTCGTCGTCGTGCTGAAGCGCGACGCCCAGCCGCGCGTCGTCATG
>CAYVWO010000448.1:0-2085 GCA_964455495.1 uncultured Tessaracoccus sp. | reverse complement strand
TCGCCGTCGCGAACTCCTTCGCGCAGTTCGTGCCCGGCCACGTGCACCTTCGCGACATGGGCAGGCTCGTCTCCGAGTCCATCGCGGAGGCTGGCGGCATCGGCCGCGAGTTCAACACGATCGCGGTCGACGACGGCATCGCCATGGGCCACGGCGGCATGCTCTATTCGCTCCCTAGCCGCGAGCTGATCGCCGACTCGGTCGAGTACATGGTGAACGCGCACTGCGCCGACGCGCTCGTGTGCATCTCCAACTGCGACAAGATCACCCCCGGCATGTTCCTGGCCGCGCTGCGGCTGAACATCCCCGCGGTGTTCGTCTCCGGCGGCCCCATGGAGGCGGGCAAGGCGATCATCAAGGAGGGCGGCACCGCCGTCACCTCGCTCGACCTGGTCGACGCCATGGTCTCCGCCGTCGACGACTCGGTCTCCGACGACGAGTTGCAGCGGATCGAGGAGAGCGCCTGCCCCACGTGCGGCTCCTGCTCCGGCATGTTCACGGCCAACTCCATGAACTGCCTGCTCGAGGCCATCGGCCTCGCTCTGCCCGGAAACGGCTCGACGCTGGCGACTGCCGCGTCCCGCAAGGGCCTCTTCGAGGAGGCCGGTCGCCTCGTCGTCGAGCTGTGCCGGCGGTACTACGACGAGGACGATGAGTCGGTCCTGCCGCTGTCGATCGCCACCAAGTCCGCGTTCGAGAACGCCATGCGCCTCGACGTCGCCATGGGCGGCTCCACCAACACCGTGCTGCACCTGCTGGCCGCCGCTCAGGAGGCAGGGGTCGACTTCACCCTCGACGACATCGATGAGATCTCCCGGCACACCCCGTGCCTGGCCAAGGTCGCGCCCAACTCCAAGAACTACTACATGGAGGACGTGCACCGCGCCGGCGGCATCCCCGCGATCCTCGGCGAGCTGCACCGCGGCGGCAAGCTCGACGATTCCGTCCACTCCGTGCACGCGCCCACGCTCCAGGCCTGGCTCGACGAGTGGGACATCCGCGGCGGGTCCGCCAGCGCGGCCGCCGTCGAGCTGTTCCATGCCGCCCCCGGCGGCGTCCGCACCACCGAGGCGTTCTCCTCGACGAACCGCTGGGAGACCCTCGACACCGACTCCGAGGGCGGCTGCATCCGCTCCACCGAGCACCCCTACACGGTCGACGGCGGCCTCGCCGTCCTGAAGGGCAACCTCTCGCCCGACGGCGCCATCGTCAAGACCGCGGGCGTGCCCGAGGAGCAGTGGGAGTTCACCGGGACGGCGGTCGTGACCGAGTCGCAGGAGGCGGCCGTCGAGGCCATCCTCGGCAAGCGGGTCCAGCCCGGCGACGTCGTCGTCGTGCGCTACGAGGGCCCCAAGGGCGGCCCGGGGATGCAGGAGATGCTGTACCCGACGTCGTACCTGAAGGGCCTCGGCCTCGGTCCGAAGTGCGCGCTGATCACCGACGGCCGCTTCTCCGGCGGCTCGTCCGGACTCTCCATCGGCCATGTCTCCCCGGAGGCGGCCTCGGGCGGCGCCATCGGCCTGGTCGAGGACGGCGACCGCATCGTCCTCTCGATCCCCGAGCGGAGGATCCACCTTGACGTCGACGACGAGACGCTGGCCGCGCGCCGGGCGTTGCGCGACGCGGAGGGCTGGGCCCCGAAGGGCCGCGAGCGCGAGGTGTCGACGGCGCTGAAGATCTTCGGGATGCTGGCCCAGTCTGCCGACAAGGGCGCCGCGCGGCGGTTGCCCTAGCCTCTTGGCTGGCGCCTCACGGCCCGGCTCCGCCGGGTTGAGCCAGGCCGTCGCGCGAAGCGCCGCGCCTGTGTCGAAATCAACCAGCGGGCGTGGGCTTCTTGTCGCGCGACAGCACGGCCCAGGCGAGCGCGCCGACCCCGACGACGCCCACGACGATCACCGCGGCGGGGGAGCGGACCCACAGCTCCTGGAGGCCGACCCAGCCCATGAAGCCGACCGTGCCGTAGATGAACGCCCACGCGACGCACCCGACGGCGACGGCGGGCAGGTAGCGGCGCAGCGGCATCCGGGTCACGCCGGCGGCGAGGTTCACCATGGTCTGGACGCCGATGGTGAAGAAGGAAAGCGA
>CAYVWO010000447.1:0-2088 GCA_964455495.1 uncultured Tessaracoccus sp. | reverse complement strand
CGGTGACGTCCTCGGTGTCGATGACCACCGAAGGATCCCAATACTTGACGCCCATGATCGGCTCGACGGTCTCCAGGGAGACGTTGAGATCCTCCAGAGTCTTGGCCTCGTGCGTGGCGCCCCAGATGTTGGCGTCGGTGGAGTACGCCTTCTCCTTGGAGTCGCGGTAGGGGAGGTCGCGCTCGGAGAGCCACTGGCTCATCTCGTCGCGGCCGCCCAGCTGCGTGACGAAGTCCTGGTCGAGCCAGGGCTTGTAGATCCGCAGCTGCGGGTTGGCCATCAGGCCGTAGCGATAGAACCGCTCGATGTCGTTGCCCTTGTAGGTGGAGCCGTCGCCCCAGATGAAGACGTCGTCCTCCGCCATGGCGCGCACGAGCATGGTGCCGGTGACGGCGCGGCCGATGGGGGTGGTGTTGAAGTACGCCTTGCCCGCGGAGCGGATGTGGAACGCGCCGCAGGCCAGGGCGGACAGGCCCTCGTCGACGAGTTGGGCGCGGCAGTCGACCAGGCGCGAGATCTCGGCGCCGTAGACCAGCGCGCGGCCCGGCACGGACGCGATATCCGGCTCGTCGTACTGGCCGATGTCGGCGGTGTAGGTGCAGGGCACCGCTCCGGCCTCGCGCATCCAGGCGACGGCGACGGAGGTGTCGAGTCCGCCGGAGAACGCGATGCCGACGCGCTCGCCGACGGGAAGGGAAGTCAGTACTTTTGCCACGCGGTCACTGTAGTTGATCCGCGGGGCTGCGGCCCCGTCGAGGCCCGCCGATGAGCGGCGGTCGGCCGCGGGCCTCGCCGGTCGGGCTTTGGGCGGCCCTTCTCGGGGGGGTTACGCTGCATCTGCGCCTGTCTGTATGCAACCCCCGACGAGGACAGAGCGTATGTCTTGCATAGAAGAAGAGAATGGATGGGCGAGGACGGTCCCACCGCGCCGTCGTCATCTGGTCTCACGAGATCGGGGGAAGTCATGAGAATGCAAAGGATGGGGCGAGTGACTCTGCTGCGCCGAGTTGTTACCACTGTCATCGCCGTCGCGCTGCTCGCGACCGGCGGCGTCGGCATCGCCGCGGCCGACGACGTGCTGCTGCCGGGGGAAACCACGCCGGGGGAGACCACTCCGCCGGTCGTCCCCGCCCCGGAGCCCGTCGCGGCGGCCGTGACCCTCAACGCGACGGCGCTGAAGCGCGTCGGCAAGCCCATCACCGCGTACGGGAGGCTCACCGGATTCTCCGCCGCGGTCAAGGTGGAGGCCCAGGTCTACGTCAAGGACGCGTGGAAGACCGCGGGCACGGTCACCGTCCCCGCCGGCGGCACCTCGTACAAGGTCGAGCTGGCCTACGACGTGAACAAGGTCGGCACGCGCACGTGGCGCGTGCTCGCGACATCCGGCGAGCAGAAGGCGAAGTCGGACAAGATCAAGGTCCAGCGCATCCCGCTGCGCGCGGTCACCGCGGAGGCCGACCGGACCAAGCAGATCGGCTCGAAGAACTACGTCAAGGGCAAGGTCGTCGGCTATGACGGCAAGGTCAAGGTCCAGGCCCAGGTCTACGCCAAGGGCAAGTGGGTGACGAAGAAGTCGACGACGGTCAAGGCGAAGTATGCGGGCACGTCGTACAAGCTGGAGCTGCCCTACGCCGTGAACACGCGCGGCACCACCACGTGGCGCGTGCGGGTCGACGACGGCGAAGCCGCCCGCAGGTCGTCGAAGTTCAAGGTGAGCCGCGTCGCGGGCAACATCGACTCGCGGTGCCTCACCGGCCGGGTGCTCTGCGTCTCGAAGCAGGACCGCAAGGTGCGGTGGATGGTCGACGGCGAGATCAAGAAGACGTTCGACGCGCGCTTCGGCAAGTCGAGCACCCCGACGCGTAACGGCGCGTACAAGGTCTACTGGAAGTCCCGCGACCATGTCTCCTCGCTGTACGGCTCGCCCATGCCGTTCGCGATGTTCTTCTCAGGCGGCCAGGCGGTCCACTACTCCTCCGACTTCGCCCGGCGCGGCTACAACGGCGCGTCGCACGGCTGCGTGAACATCCGCGACTACGCGGGCATCAAGAAGCTGTTCGACACCGTCCGCGTCGGCGACAAGGTGAT
>CAYVWO010000446.1:0-2091 GCA_964455495.1 uncultured Tessaracoccus sp. | reverse complement strand
AGCGAGATTTCGAGCCTGGCACGTGAGAATCTCGAGCTCACCGAGACCGTGCTGAACACGGTGCGCCGTGAGCAATGGACGAAGCTCTCAGGGATGGCGAGCGCGATGTCCAGTGCGATCGAGGAGGCGAACGTCGTCGGGCAGGTGACCCAGCTGCTGTGGGAGAACGTCTCTCGCTCGGAGAGCGAGCTTCGGGCGCAGCGCGAGCTGTTCCTGGGCAACGTGAGCGGGCATTCGTCCGCGCTGTCCTCGCGCGGGACGCCGCGCGAAAGACGCCAGTACATTCAGCGGAGCGGCGAGGCCATCGTGCTCGACGTGCAGTGCCTTGTCGTCGCGCACAAGGCGTGGTTCGAGTACCAGGCGCTGCGTGCGGCGCGGGCGCGTGCCAGCTCAGATCTCCAGGATCGGCGGTTGGCTGAGACCATCGGTGACAACGCGACGCTCGAGTACCAGCGCGTCGTCGGTGAGTTGGCCACCGTCCTCACGCCCTTGACTCGCGAGCTGTCGATCCTCGCGGAGCTTCCCGGAAGGCCTGCGATCTCGTTCCCCGGCGCTCGCAAGGACTCCGACTTTGTCGCGCGGGCCGCGAGGCAACTTCTCGCTACGGTCGAACGGGTGTCGAACCTGGTGCGGCCACCAGCGCCGCTGTTGGAACGCCCTGAGGTCTGCGCTGTCGAGGAGCCGGACCGCGTAGACCAGGACCTGCGCATTCTGCGCTGGCACCTGGACGACGGCGAATCGCTCCTGGCCTTGGCGACGGCGCGTGAGCCCGGCGCGTTGGACGCGCTCCCCGGAGCGCGCGACCAACTCCTTGTCGCAGCGACCGACGAGCGTGTGCTGATCGCCGACCTTGCGGACTTCAGGCGGGAAGGGCTCGTCGAGCGGGGCGTACCTATCGGTGACGTCCGCTATGTCCGCTTCCGCGACGGTGACCCCAGCGGGCGTGCCGAGATCGATGTCATCACGAAGGACGACAACCTCACCTGGCGCTTCGGGAAGGGCTCTGCATCGAACCCGTCCGTCAGAGAGCTGGCCGCGCTGCTCGCGGATCGGATGGACATCCCGGCGGCGGAGCGCACCGCGCTGCGCGAGTTGCCGGCGATCGAGCCCGAGGCCACGCACCTGGCCGACTGATCACGATCATCTTGGCGGTTTCCGTCAGTATGCCGACGGAGACCGCCAAGATGATTGGGCTGGCAGCCCTTAACGGTCGAGGACGCGGACCTCGCCTGCGGCGCCGTCGACCTGGACGCGGTCGCCGGTGCGGAGGCGCGCGGTGGCGTCGCCGCAGCCGACGACGGCGGGAATCCCGAGTTCTCGCGCGACGATGGCCGCGTGGCTGAGCGGGGCGCCCAGGTCGGTGACGATCCCGCCGACGCGGGGGAAGATCGGGGTCCAGCCGATGTTGGTGAGGCGCGTCACGAGGATCTCCCCGGGAAGCAGTCGATCGGCGTCGTCGAAGCTGTCGAGCCGACGGACGAGGCCCTCCACACGGCCGAGCGCGCCGGGATGGCCGGTGATCACGTCCTCGGAGGCCGCCGACGGGGGCGCAGGATCGCGGCCGGCGACGAAGACGTCCGCTCGCCGGTTCGGGTCGGCGGCCCAGGCGACGGGGTCGAAGAGGCCGCAGATGATCCCGGGCAGCGGAGGCAGCTCCCGTTGTCGGCGCAGCGCCTCTCGCCGGATGTCGAGCAGCGCGAGGGGAGCTCTGTCGCCGTCGAGCGCTGCACGCAGCTCCTCGATCGTGAGCAGGAACACGTCGTCGCCCAGGCCGAGCAGGTCCCCCGCGCGGACCGCGAACCGGCGCGACACCCCGAGCGCGCGGACCCCCTCCGAGCGTGCGCGCTCGCGGAGAGCCGCCTGGCGGGCGGCCTTCACGAGGCGACGGCGGAGCCGCCCCGCGAGCCCCGCGTCCCGGGCGCGCACCCTCGCCATCGCCGCCTCGAAGGCGTCGCGTTGGCCGGCACCCCGCGTCTCGACGTCGACGCCTCGCGCCGCGTCGGCGAGAGCCCGGTCGAGCCAGGCGGGATCCTCGACGGGGCGCGGCCACGCCAGCTCGGTCTCGTTGACGCCGCGGTGGCCGAACCTGTC
>CAYVWO010000445.1:861-2093 GCA_964455495.1 uncultured Tessaracoccus sp. | reverse complement strand
TCGTCGATGGACTTCATGCCGGGAGCGAACGTGGCGAAGTGGTCGTTGCCGAAGTACGACTGGCCGGCGCCCGCGGCGACGATCAGCGTGTCGTAGGGCGTCTCCCGGTACTGGTTGTGGAACCGCCACTTCACCACGCGGTTCTTGACGTCGATGTCGTCGACGAGGCCGAGCAGCACCCTCGCGTTGCGCTGGCGGCGCAGGATCTCGCGCGTCGGCGGGGCGATCTCGCCCTCGGAGAGCACGCCGGTTGCCACCTGGTAGAGGAGCGGCTGGAACAGGTGGTGGGTCGTCCTGGCGATCAGCGTGACCTCGACGTCGGCGCGGCTCAGCGCCTTGGCGGCGAACAGGCCGCCGAACCCGGACCCGATGATGACGACGCGATGCTCTGCCATGCTTTTCCCCAATCTCCTGTTCTGAGGTAACCCTAAGCTCCGGCGGCGCATTCCCGGCTGACGTGTCCGCCGGTAGCCTGACACCGTGAACATGCGGCCGTGGTGGTGGGTGGCCGCCGGGCTGCTCGGCGCGCTGTTCGTTCTTGTCGGCCTCAACCTCGACCTGTTCGGGCTCCTCGAGCGGCCGGCGTCCTGGTGGGTGGTCGCCTTCACGCTCCCCGGCTACGCGCTGCTTCTGCTGGCGTGGTGGCGGCTCGGGCCGCAGTGGCGGCGCCCGCGGCTGACCGCGGCCCTGTGGGGGCTCCCGCTGCTGTTCGCGCTCCCGATGCACTCCCGCGACGCCTACGCCTACGCCGCCGCCGGCTGGCACGCGGCCCGCGGCGTCGACCCCTATCTCGTGCCGCTCGGCGAGGCGGGCCAGCCCGGGCTGCTCGTCGGCGAGCATTGGGCCGAGACGACGTCGGTGTACCCGTCGCTGCAACTCGACGTCTTCGGGGCCGTCTCGCGGCTGACCGGCGGCGACCTGTTCTGGACGACGGTGGCCCTGCGGCTGCCGAGCGTGCTCGCGCTGGTCGTCCTCTCGGTCGTCCTCCCGGCGCTGGCCAGGCGGCTCGGGGTCGACGAGCGCTTCGTCTTGTGGGCGGGCTGGCTCAACCCGGTGCTGCTCGTGCAG
Organism: uncultured Tessaracoccus sp.; assembly: GCA_964455495.1. GTDB lineage: Bacteria > Actinomycetota > Actinomycetes > Propionibacteriales > Propionibacteriaceae > Arachnia. Next base: position 1,025 of record CAYVWO010000445.1, on the reverse strand, counting down.
TGGATCGGCGGCGCGCACAACGACGCGCTGATGGTCGCGCTGGCCATGGCGGCGCTGCTCGCCGCGGCCGACCTGGGCTGGCGCGGGTGGCGTGGCCTGGTCGTCGGGGGGGTGCTGCTCGGGCTCGCCATGGGCATCAAGCAGTCCGCGGCGCTGTTCGGCCT
>CAYVWO010000445.1:0-851 GCA_964455495.1 uncultured Tessaracoccus sp. | reverse complement strand
ACCGCCGCGCCTCGATGCGATCGGCCGCGTCCGCGAGGACCGCGGCGCGCGCCGATCCCGACGCCCCGGACGTGACAGAGGACCCTCCCGGAGCCTGGCGCGGCTGGCCCCGCCTCGTGGCGACCGCGGCGGTCCCCGGGGCGGTCACCGTCGCCGTCTTCCTCCTCTCCTCGCTCAGCTGGGGCCTCGGCTGGCGTAACCCGACGGCGGGCAGCCCCGCCGAGGCGGTCAGCCTCGCCCCGCTGTCGTGGGCGGCCGCGGGGCTGCGCGCCGCCGGAGTGCCGGGCGAGGCGGTGAATGCCCTGGTCACGGGCGTCTCCGCAGTCCTGATCGTCGGCGGCATCGCCTGGGTATGGGTTCGGCTCGGCCCGCGCGGCCTTTCGACGCGCGGTGATCCCCTCCTGTTCCTGGCCGCGGTGCTCGCCGTCGCGTGCGTCGCAGGCCCCGCGCTCCAGCCGTGGTACGCCACGTGGCTGATCCCCGTCGTCGCGCTGTGCGCCCCCGCCTCTCGCCGAGCCTGGCTCGCCGGCGTCGCTGCGCTCCTCCTGCTCCCGGCGCTCCAGGACGTCCTCCCGCCCCCGCTCGCGCTGCTGGCCCTCCTGCCCCTCGTGCCCGTCCTCCTCCGGCGACCGCGTGCACACATCTCCGCATAGGTGGGGGAAGGGCTATATAGGCCTTCATCGACGCATATAGAGATCTGGGCGCGGGTGAGACGGCCGGGTCGGTGCACGGCAGGGGGATGGAGGCAAGACCGGGGTGTGATGTCCAGGGGCGGGGCGGGGCCTAGGGTCGGGGTCATGTCGACAGAATCCTGGTCCCGCGGCGAGTGGGCCATCCAGGCGTCGGGGCTG
>CAYVWO010000444.1:0-2095 GCA_964455495.1 uncultured Tessaracoccus sp. | reverse complement strand
ATCGGCAACCAGGTAAGGGAAATCTTGATTGCGAAGGCTAAAGCAGGTGTGGAGGTACGTGTTATTTATGATGATGTGGGTTGCTGGAGGGTGAAGAAACGCTTCTTCCGAGAAATGAAGGAGGCCGGCGTGGAGGTCTATCCCGCGGACCTGACGCGCAGCCACACCCTCCGTGCGGTCCGCGAGGGCTGGGGGCACCTGGAGGCGGGCGAGGAGACGCAGGACGTCGTGACCACCGGCGGCCGGGTGGTGTTCATCCGCAACACCGGCAAGCTGGCCTTCGCCACCCTGCAGGACGGCTTCACCCCCGACGACAACGGCGAGCGCCTGCAGGTGATGCTGTCGCTGGCCGAGGTGGGCGAGGAGGCGCTCGCGGCGTGGAAGGCGGACGTCGACCTCGGCGACTTCGTCTGGGTCACGGGCCGGGTCATCGTGTCGAAGCGCGGCGAGCTGTCCATCATGGCCTCCGAGTGGCGCATGGCGGCGAAGGCGCTGCGCCCGCTGCCGGTGCTGCACAAGGACCTGTCCGAGGAGGCGCGCGTGCGCCGTCGCTACGTGGACCTGATCGTCCGCGACGAGGCCCGCGACATGGTCCGCAAGCGCTCCGCCATCACCCGCGCCGTCCGCGAGACGCTGTACGGCCAGGGCTACCTGGAGGTCGAGACCCCGATCCTGCAACTGGTCCACGGCGGTGCCGCCGCGCGCCCGTTCCGCACGCACATCAACGCGTTCGACATCGACATGACGCTGCGCATCGCGCTGGAGCTGCACCTGAAGCGCACGATGGTCGGCGGCGCCGACCGCGTGTTCGAGATGGGCCGCGTGTTCCGCAACGAGGGCATCGACTCGACGCACTCGGCCGAGTTCACGATGCTCGAGGCCTACCAGTCGTGGGGCGACCAGGCGACCATCGCGCGGCTGATCCAGGACGTCGTCGTGGCCGCCGCGGACGCCGTCGGCTCGCGCACCGTCGAGACCCCCAAGGGCACCATCGACCTCGACGGCGAGTGGGCCTGGCTTCCCGTGTTCCCGGCGCTGTCGGAGAAGGTGGGCGAGACCGTCACCGTCGACACCCCGGTCGAGGAGCTGCGGCGGATCGCCGACGCGCACGAGGTCGAGTTCGATCCGAAGTGGGACGCGGGAAAGCTGGTCATGGAGCTGTTCGGCGACCTCGTCGAGCCCGGCCTGATCCAGCCGACCTTCGTCTACGACTACCCGTCGATCGCGCAGCCGCTCGCCCGCCCCCACCGGTCGGACGCGGGCAAGGTCGAGGCATGGGACCTGATCATCGGCGGCGTGGAGCGCGGCACGGGCTTCACCGAGCTGGTCGACCCGGTCGTCCAGCGCGACGTGCTCGTGGCGCAGTCGCTGAAGGCCGCCGCGGGCGACGCCGAGGCGATGCAGTTCGACGCGGACTTCATCGAGGCCCTCGAGTACGGCGTCCCCCCGATGGGCGGCCTCGGCCTCGGCATCGACCGCTTGATCATGCTGCTGACCGGCGTCGGCATCCGCGAGACCATCCTCTACCCGCTGCTGCGCCCCTCGTCGTAAAGGTCCAGCCCTCAGCCCGGATCCGGGCTCAGCCGGCCCGGACCTTCTCTTTGAACGGCCCGAAGGCCCGGAACCCGGGGACGCGGATCTCCGGGATCTGGAACGGCTCTCCGGTGCGGGGGTTTCGGCCCGCGCGGGCCGCGCGGGTCCGGGGCTCGAACGCGCCGAACCCCTGCAGCGACACGGTCTCGCCCGCGGCTACCCTCCCGACGATCTCGTCCAACGCGACGCTCAGGACGACGCGGACGTCGGCGGCGCTCAGGTCGGTGCGGTCGGCGACCGCCTTGCTCAACTCTGCGATGTTCATGTTTTCTTGTCTCTTTCGGGACGGTCAGTCCGGTTGGATGAGGCCGCGCTGATAGGCGCGGACGAGGCGACGGGGAACCTTGTGCTCGACGCCCTGGATGCGGATCGGCACGAGGTCGACCGGCTCGGCCTTCCACTGGGCGCGGCGGCTGCGGGTGTTGCTGCGCGACATCTTGCGCTTGGGAACCGCCACGTCACGCCACCTCGGACACGCCGTCGACCGGCCCCAGCCAGGGCT
>CAYVWO010000443.1:0-2118 GCA_964455495.1 uncultured Tessaracoccus sp. | reverse complement strand
CACCGAGAACCCGTCCTTCTCCGTGATCTCCCCGCTGCTCTCGCGGTCGCTGCTGCTGCGGCTGCAGCCGCTGACAACCGAGGACCTCGTCGCCCTCGTGGACCGGGCCCTCGACGACGAGCGCGGGCTCCGGACGGCGGAGGGGGAGAGATACTCTCTCGACGACGATGCTCGCGACCAGATGCTGCGCCTGGCCGGGGGCGACGCCCGGCGCGTCCTCACCTATCTCGAGGAGTCCGCCGCGGCGGCCGAGGCACGAGGGACGAGCACCATCGACCAGGCCGCCGTCGAGTCGTCGGCCGACCGCGCAGCGGTGCGCTACGACCGCGACGGCGACCAGCACTACGACGTCATCAGCGCGTTCATCAAGTCGATCCGCGGCTCCGACGTCGACGCCGCGCTTCACTACCTGGCGCGCATGCTGGAGGCGGGCGAGGACCCGCGGTTCATCGCCCGGCGGCTCATGATCTCCGCGTCCGAGGACATCGGGATGGCGGCCAGCGGCGTGCTGCAGACCTGCGTCGCCGCGGCCCAGGCGGTGCAGCTGCTCGGCATGCCCGAGGCGCGGATCACGCTCGCGCACGCCACGGTCGCCGCCGCGACCGCGCCGAAGTCGAACGCCGCCTACATGGGCCTGAACGAGGCCACGGCCGACCTGCGCGCCGGGAAGGGCGGGCTCGTCCCGCCGCACCTGCGCGACGCGCACTACTCGGGCGCGGCGAAGCTCGGCCACGGCGAGGGCTACAAGTACCCGCACGACTACCCCCACGGCGTCGTCGCGCAGGACTACCTGCCCGAGGACCTGCGGGACGCGCAGTATTACCACCCCACCGAGAACGGCCAGGAGGCGGTCATTTCGGAGCGCGTTGCCCTGCTCCGGCAACTCCTGAAGCACTGACGGTTCGGCTACAGTTACGCCCATGTCTGTTGGAGAAGTTGCCGGCCTGATCGCCGCGATCGCCCTGTGCGTCCTCGTGGCGCTCGCCGCCGTGCCGCTCCTGAAGCTCGGCCGCGTGCTGGACGAGACGCGGATCGCCGTCCGCGACCTCGGCAACCACAGCGTGCCCATCCTCCAGGAGCTGAAGGGCACCGTCGTCGCCACCAACGACGAGCTGGCCAAGCTCGGCGTCGTCACCACCGACGCCGCCCGCGTCTCCGCCAACGCCACCGTCGTCACCGAGAACGCCGCACAGCTGTCGACGCTGTTCGCCGCGACGCTCGGCGGCCCCCTGGTCAAGACGGCCGCCTTCACCTACGGCATCCGCAAGGCCGTCAAGGGGAGGAAGGCCTCGTGAGGAACCTCTTCTGGCTGCTCGTCGGGGTCGGGCTCACCGTCCTCGTGGTGGTCAAGGGCAAGGAGCTCTACCGCAAGCTGACGCCCGCGGGCGTCGCCGAGCAGGTCGAGCAGCAGGGCAAGAAGGCCGCCGCGAGCTTCGGCGACTTCGTCGGCACCTTCCGTGCCGCCATGGCCGAGCGGGAGGCCGAACTCCGCACCGAGTTGAACATCCCCGCCACCAACGACTGACACAAGGACACCCACACATGTTGACCTCCGAGGTCCGGAGCCGGTTCATCGACTTCTTCGCGCGCCACGACCACACCGTGGTGCCCAGCGCGTCGCTGCTGTACAACGACCCGACGCTGCTGTTCGTCAACGCCGGCATGGTGCCGTTCAAGCCCTACTTCCTCGGCGACGAGCCCGCGCCGTTCCCGCGCGCCGCCTCCGTGCAGAAGTGCGTCCGCACGCTCGACATCGACGACGTGGGCAAGACCACGCGCCACGGCACGTTCTTCCAGATGCTCGGCAACTTCTCGTTCGGCGACTACTTCAAGGAGGGCGCGATCTCGCTCGCCTGGGACCTCGTCACCGGCAGCGAGGCCGACGGCGGCTGGGGATTCGACCCGGAGAAGGTCTGGGTGACCGCGCTGTACGGCGACCAGGAGACCATCGACCTCTGGCAGAAGGCCGGCATCCCGCGCGAACGGATCCAGGAGCGCGGGCTGAAGGACAACTACTGGCACATGGGCGTCCCCGGGCCCGGCGGGCCCTGCTCGGAGATCTACATCGACCGCGGGCCGGCCTTCGGCGCCGACGGCGGCCCCGAGGCGGACGAGGAC
>CAYVWO010000442.1:1635-2119 GCA_964455495.1 uncultured Tessaracoccus sp. | reverse complement strand
GGGGTGCTGCACGCCCGCGAAGCCGTCCGGCTTGTCCGTGGCGCAGTCGTCGGTCTGCTGGCCGACGCCGACCGGGTAGTTCTTCGCGACTTCCTGGGCGTACACGGCGAACGCGGCGGCGCCGGTCACCTTGTCCTTGATCGTCGGGCCGGAGAAGTACTCCGCGCCGCCGGTCGAGACCTGCAGGATGCCGTCGGAGCCGGCCTCGGTGAAGCCCTGGAGGGCGGCGTTGAGGGTCTGCGACGAGGAGACGTTGATGGCCGGGTAGGCAAACTTGCCCGCCTTGGCCCGATCGATCATCTCCGCGTAAACCTCGGGAGTTGCAACTGGCATGGATGCCCCTTTTCTGGAATTGACCTGACGGTTTCGCCAACAAGCTCAGCCTATCGCGAGAGGTCTCCTCACGGGGAGGCCGGTGTACGTTCCGTGAACCCCCGAGATCTACACTGCCCTCGAGGGTCTGCAAGCAGGCATCGAGGATGCC
>CAYVWO010000442.1:0-1625 GCA_964455495.1 uncultured Tessaracoccus sp. | reverse complement strand
GTGAGCACCGGGGAATGACACTGCCCCCATGCCCAGCCCGATCCCCGCACGAGTGATGATCGGCGGCATCGGGGCCGTCGTCGCCGTGGAGCCGACGGGCGACCACGGTGATGAGGCCCGCGCGCACCTCCGGCAGATCTGGCGACGAAGCCTCGCCCCCGGCGACGCGGTCGCGGACGCGGTCCTTTCCCCCTCCGTCGGCAACACGGCGGTCCCCGTCGCGGACGCTCATGGCCTTTGGGAGGAGATCACCCGGGAGGTGACGCTCGCGCTGATCCGTTCCCGCGCGGGCGAGCTGCTGATGTTTCATGCGGGCGCAGTGTGCAGCCCGGGGTCGGGCCGCAGCCTGGTCTTCGTGGCGGCGAGCCAGACGGGCAAGACGACCCTCGCGGCCGCCCTCGGTGGCCGCTTCGGCTATCTGAGTGACGAGTTGGTCGCCATCGACGGCGGGGCACCCGGCGCCGACCACCTTGGCGCGGAGCTCCGCGTCCTCCCCTACCCCAAGCCGTTGTCCGTGCGCAGCGACGACGGCGGGCCGCGCCGCGAGATCTGCCCCGACGACCTGGGCCTCCTGCCCGCGCATCCGCGCCCCACGCTCGCGCGCTTGGCCATCCTCAATCGCGACCCGCACCTCGTCGGCCAGCCGCTCGTCGAGGAGGTGCCGCTGTTCGAGGCGATCGTCGAGTTGGCTCCGCAGATGTCCTCGCTGGGCGCGATGGAGGGCGGCCTGCAACGGCTCGCGGACCTCGTCGAGCGCACGGGTCCGGTGCTGCGCATCACCTACGCGGAGTCGGCCTCCCTCGCCCCCGTGGTCGACGGGTTGCTCGCCGCGCCGGGCCTCTCGGCGCCCGGCGGCGCGCCCGCTCCGGCGGCGACCCTCGCGCCGCCCCCTGCCGACGCCCCATCCTCCGCGCCGTCCCCTGCCGACGACCCGTCCCCCGCGCCACCCCGTGCCGACGACCCGTCCCTCCCGCCTCGCTCCGAGTCCGGGGCCCGCGTGCGGGCCCTCCCGGCGGTCGACCGGCTGCTCTCCGGCGACGGCGGCGAGGCGCTGTTCCTGTACGCGCACCGCGTGGTGCGGCTGAGCGAGCTGGGCCTGGCGGTGGCCGAACTCGCTGCTGTTCCCCGCACGCTGGGAGAGCTCACCGACGCCCTCGTCCGGCGGTTGGGCGCGCCGTCGTCGGACCCGCGGCCGCTCGTGGAGGGCGCCGTCGCGGAGCTCGTCGGGCAGGGCGTTCTGGGGTGGCAGCGCACATGACCGGCTGGCAGATCTCCGAGCGCGTCGCCTACGTCGTCAGCGCCCCTGACCGCGTGGTAGCGCTCAACCTGGACCGTCCCGCCGAGCCGCCGCTGGCGTTCCTCGGCACGGGCGCGGCCATCTGGCAGGCCCTGGTCGACCCCGACGACGGCCTGGCCCGCCCGGTCGTCGACGAGCAGCGCCTGATCGACGACCTGGCCGCGGCCTACGCCGCCCCGCGCGAGGCGATCGCCGCGGACGTAACCGCGTTCCTCGCTCAGCAGGCCGCCACGGGGATGCTCGTCCGCCACGTCACGCCGGTCGAGCCGCCGCGTGAGCGCTAGCAGACCGCAACTCGACGCTGGTTGAGCCGCCGCGTGAGCGCTAG
>CAYVWO010000441.1:0-2124 GCA_964455495.1 uncultured Tessaracoccus sp. | reverse complement strand
GAGCCGGGTCGCCCACGGCCCAGTCCTCGTAGCGGACGCCGGGGATGATCGGGCACACGTCGCCGCAGCCCATGGTGATGACGACATCGGCGGCGCGGACCGCGTCGTCGGTAAGCGGCTTGGGGAACCGCTCGGTGGCGGCGTCCTCGCCCTCGATCTGGGTGAGCAGCGAGCGCACGTGCGGGTGGACATCTGGTGCCGGTCGTGATCCGGCGGAGCGGGCGACGACCTTGCCATCGGCCATCTGGTTGACCAGCGCGGCCGCGAGCTGGGAGCGGCCGGCGTTCTGTACGCACACGAACAGCACCTGCGGCACACCCGTCTCGCGGTCGCGGGTGAGGTCGGTGAGGCGCTGGCGGGCGAAGCGCTCGGTGAGCGGCACCAGGTGTCGGGCGATCTTCGCGGACCGGAGGAGACCGGCGTAGGACTCCCGCACCATCGTCACCACCAGGTCACGACTCAGCGTGTCGTACTCGTCGGCCAGTTCCTCGGCGAGGCGATCGATGACGTGCGCGTCGACCTCGCGCGGCGACTCGGGCCGGTCCTCGGCGGGGCTGGCGGTGACGGTGGACGCGAAGCCGTCCAGGAGGGCCGTGACGGCCGCCTGTCGGGTGGCGACGATGCGGTAGTACACCCAGGTGCCGCGTCGCTCGGACGCGAGCAGGCCGGTGTCCTTCAGGACCTTCAGGTGATGAGAGATCGTGGGTTGGGAGACGTCGGCGAGGTCGGCGAGGTCGCAGACGCAGGACTCGCCGCGCGGGTCGGTGGCGATGGCCGACAGCATCCGGAGCCGGAGCGGATCGGCCAGGGCCTTCAGCGCGTTGGCCACGGTGGTAGCGACGTCGAGGCCGATTGCGTGCGCCTCGGCAGGTGCGCACGTCTCGACCGTTGTGGGTGTTTCGGTCATGGTGTCCTCCTCAGGTCGGTCGTAGCGGTGTCCGGAGCGTAGGGGTCGGTGTGGAACCAGGCGCGTGCGGCCCACAGCGAGACGTAGACGAGGCCGACGAGCACGGGAACTTCGATAAGCGGGCCGACGACCCCTGCGAGGGCCTGTCCAGATGCCGCGCCGAAGGTGCCGATCGCGACCGCGATGGCGAGTTCGAAGTTGTTGCCCGCCGCCGTGAACGCCAGTGTGGTGGAGCGGGCATAGCCCAGTCCGAGACCCTTGCCGAGCAAGAGCCCGACGAACCACATCAGCGCGAAGTAGACCAGTAGCGGCAGGGCGATCCGGGCGACATCGAACGGACTGGATGTGATCGCTTCGCCTTGGAGTGCGAAGAGCAGCACGATGGTGAACAGCAACCCATAGAGCGCCCACGGCCCCACTCTGGGGAGGAATCGGTTCTCGTACCAGTCGCGTCCCCGGCGCTTCTCGCCGATCCACCGCGAGGCGAACCCGGCGATGAGCGGGACGCCGAGGAAGACCAGGACGTTCAGCGCGATCTGCCCCACTGACACTTCCAGACCTTGGGTATCGAGGCCGAGCCAGCCGGGCAGTACGGTGAGGTAGAACCAGCCGAGCAGCGAGAACGCGACGACCTGGAAGATGGAGTTGATCGCAACCAGCACGGCGGTGGCCTCTCGGTCGCCGCAGGCCAGGTCGTTCCAGATCACGACCATCGCGATGCAGCGGGCCAGTCCCACGATGATGAGCCCCGTTCGGTACTCCGGCAGATCAGGCAGGAACAGCCAGGCGAGGGCGAACATGACCGCCGGGCCGAGGATCCAGTTCAGCACCAGGGATGAGACGAGGAGGCGCTTGTCGCCCGTGACGGCCGCGATCTTGTCGTAGCGGACCTTTGCGAGCACGGGGTACATCATCACGAGCAGCCCCAGCCCGATCGGTACCGAGATGCCTCCCACCTCCAGGTGAGCGAGCACATCGGAGACGGCGGGGACGAGACGCCCGAGTAGGAGGCCCGCGATCATCGCCAGTCCGATCCACAGCGGCAGCCAACGGTCGAGGGCGGACAGGCGCTTCGGAGTGACGCGCGTGGGCGCCGTTGCGGTCGCGGTCATGCCAGGAGTCCGTCGATCTTCGCGGCGATGGACGGCTTTGGGTGCGCGCCGTTTTCGACCTCCGTGGTCGTCATCAGCGCTCCGCCGGCCGTCACCGATCCAGCC
>CAYVWO010000440.1:1017-2130 GCA_964455495.1 uncultured Tessaracoccus sp. | reverse complement strand
GCGTCGCTTCGCTCCTCGGGGCGCGGCTCAAGGAGCGTGGGTGGGGCGTCGCTTCGCTCCTCGGGGCGCGGCTCAAGGAGCGTGTGGGGGCGGCGTCGATGATCTCGAATGCGGCATCCGCAGCGGCGACGCCGTCGGCGGAGTCGTGGAAGTGCACCCCGACCTGGCGCACGGGCAGGAAGGCCTCGGGGGCGAGGATCAGCACGAAGAGCGCGGTGGGGAAGTCGACGTGGCCGTAGACCAGGCGGAAGCCGACGGTGACCGCCACGACGGCGACGGACAAGGTTGCCAGCAGCTCGAGCGCGAAGGACGAGAGGAAGCTCACCCACAGCGTGCGCATGGTCGCCTCGCGGTACTGCTCCTCGCCGACCTCGACGCCCTTGCGCTGCGCCCGCGCCCGCGCGAACGCCTGGAGGGTGGGAAGGCCGGCGATGAGGTCCGCGAAGTGGTTTGCCAGCCGGTCCGCGACGGCGAAGCTGTGCGCCGTCGCCTTCTGTGTGGTCCAGCCGATGAGCGCCATGAAGACGGGGATCAGGGGGAGGGTGAACGCGATGATGAGCGCGGACTGCCAGTCGGCGAGCAGGATGGCGCCGCCGACGAGGAACGGCACCGTCACCGCCAGCCCGAGCTGGGGCAGGTACTTGGAGAAGTACCCGTCGAGGGCGTCGAGCCCGGTCGTGACGACGCGCACGAGCGTCGCCGACGACGCCCCGCCGACGGGGGTGGCCAGCCGCGCGCGGAGGACGTCGCGGCGCAGCTCGGACTTCACCTCGGCGGCGCTGCGGTGCGCGAGCACGGCGCTCGCCCACGCCAGCAGCCCCCGCCCGGCGAACACCGCAAGCAGCAGCGCCAGCGCGGCCTCCCACCCCTCGGGGAACGCCCGCGACGCGAACGCGCGCGTGATCCAGTCGGCGAGCAGCCGAGCCTGCGCGATCAGCAGCCCCGCCGTCAGCAGACCGACGGCGACGCTGGCCGCGAGGAACACGCGCGTCGCGCGCGCCCGCCGCAGTAGTCGCGGGTGAATCGGTCCGGCCATCGCCTCAGTCTTTCACGTCAGAAGGGCCCGCCTCCACGCGGGAGACGGGCCCTTCGAGAGATGTGCGTCAGGCGACG
>CAYVWO010000440.1:0-1007 GCA_964455495.1 uncultured Tessaracoccus sp. | reverse complement strand
ACGGCCTCGACGTCGTCGCGGCTGTTATCCGTCCAGATGCGCTTGCGGAACCCCCAGTACGTGTAGCCCTGGTAGGCGAGCACGATGGGCACGAAGATCACCGCGGCCCAGGTCATGATGGTCAGGGTCGTCTGCGACGACGCCGCCGTGATGATGTTCAGGCGCTCGGTCGCCGGCACCGAGGTGTCCTGCGCGAAGCCGAGGTTGCCGTACATCCTCAGGAAGATCCCGACGAACAGCGTCACGACCGACAGGCCGGTGAGGACGAAGCCCCAGCCGTCGCGGCCCTTGCCGATCATCACGGTCGCGAGCCCGATCGACGCGATCGCCAGCACGCCGGCGATCCACGCGAACGCCGTGAACTCGCCGAACTCGGACGACGCCGGCCAGAACACGTTCTGGCAGATCACGAACAGCGCGACGAGCGCGGTGGCGGCCCAGCCGAACTTGGCGCCGAAGGACTCGGCGCGGTCGTGGATGTGGCCCTTGGTCTTCAGCGCGATGAACGCCGAGCCGTGGACGAGGAACAGCACGACGAGCATCACGCCGCCGAGCAGCGCGAACGGGCTGAACAGCGACCAGAACGATGCGGTGACGTGCAGCCCGTCGTTGGCCAGGCCGATGACGAAGTTGGCGAAGCCGACGCCGAACACCAGCGAGGGGAGGAACGAGCCGACGGTGGCGAACCAGTCGAGCATGTTGCGGTAGCGCGTGTCGGGGTGCTTCGAGCGGTACTCGAATGCGACGCCGCGCAGGATCAGACCGACCAGCACCAGCAGCAGCGGCAGGTACAGGCCCGAGAACAGCGACGCGTACCAGCCCGGGAACGCCGCGAACATCGCGCCGCCCGCCGTGAGCAGCCACACCTCGTTGCCGTCCCAGACGGGGCCGATGGTGTTGACGATGACGCGCTTGTCCTTCTCGTTCTTGCCGAGCACGGGGATCAGCATGGCGACGCCGTAGTCGAAGCCCTCGAGGAAGAAGTAGCCGAGCCACAGCACGGTGGC
>CAYVWO010000439.1:0-2130 GCA_964455495.1 uncultured Tessaracoccus sp. | reverse complement strand
TCCCCAGAGCGCCAAGTTCGCCTTGCCAGCGCAGCCGTTTGGCGGCACCTCGACGCCGTCGACCTCGCCGGGGGACTCGATCTGGTCGCCGGGGTCTTCGCCCGGGCGTTCGCCGTAGAGGACGAACTCCAGGGCGGGGTTGGACGGAGGCGGCGATGTGCCCTTCAACCCGCCCGGGCCGTAGACCTCCTCCTCGAAGACCACGAAGGCGGGGAGGTAGCCGGTGGTCCTTGCCTGCTCGACGTTGTGGTGCCCCAAGATCCGGTCCTGGGACTCCGCGTCCACGACGTCTCGGATGTCCGCGTCCCACTGGTCGGGGAGCTGGGGGCGGTCGTCGGAGAAGCCGAACTCAGCGAGGCAGTCGGACTGAAGTTGCCTGCTGGCGCGCAGGAGGAGGTCGTCTTCGCCGCGGCTCGGCTTGTAGGCGTCCAAGGGGAGGGGCCCGAAGCGGCCCGCGGTCTTGCGCTGCACGTCGAGCGCGCTGGAGTCGATGCCGTGGGCGGTGTCGGCTGACGAAGGCGATGCCGACGGCGCCGCGGGGGGCGTGCCGGGGTCTGAGGGGTTGGGCGCGGCGCTCGTGCATCCTGTTGCTCCGAGCAGCAGCGTCGCGACGGCAAGGACGCTTCGCGTCGGCGAGTGCATTGGTCCTCCTGAGGGGCTTGTCACTGGCCTTTACGCGCCGAAGCGGTCGGCCGTGACAAACCCGACGGCGGCGCGGCTACCGCGCGGCCGCGACCGCGTCAAGGAGCGGACCCCAGCCGTCCGAGGACAGGAACTTGAGCGCGTCGACCCTGTCGGGCATGGGCGGGGTGGGGGCCGTCCCCGGCTCGTTGCGGGTGAGGTAACCGAGCCCGACGCGGAGGGTGATTGTCGCGCCGTCGGAGCGCTCCCGCGCCCACATCTGCACTTCGGGGCTCGCCGGGCTGGTGAGGTCCCAGATGGTGCTGTCCTCGGCCAGGAGGTGCGCGGAGGTCACCTGTTTCGCGTCCCCGTCCGTGAGGGAGACGGGGCTGAGAGTGACGGTGACGGGGGTGTTGGCGTCCAGGTAGCCGCCCGCGATGTACACGCCGTCGGAGCGCGTCGCGGCGGCCTCCTTGGGATCGGCCTTCACCCCGAGGAGGTCGAGGAGGAGCGTCTCAAGGTCTTGTTGGATGCTGGCGTCGAACGGGATGGGCGTCGTCGGCGTCTGGGGCGCCCTTGAGATGGAGACGGGCGGCGAGGCCGGGATCGGCGCGCGGCCCGGCAGGGTGAGGACCGAGAGGGCGCCAGCGCTCAGGGCGGCCACGACCGCGACAGCGGCGACGCCGGAGGCGATTCGCCGGGTGCGGAGGCGGCGCTCGCCGCCTCGGATGGCGCGCCGGACGAGCGCCGAGGTCTCCTCGGGGGTGAGCGGGACGTGGGTCGGGTCGGTCATGCGAGGCTCCTCCGTTCGGTGTCTGGGGCGAGGTCGGGGCTCCTGCGGAGCTTGGCGAGCGTCCGCGACGCGGTCTTGCGGACCCACGCCTCGGACCGCCCGAGCAGCGTGGCCACCTCCGCCGACGGCAGGCCCTCGGCGTAGCGGGCGATGACGACGGCGCGTTCCGTCGGGTTGAGCCTGCCGAGCGCGCGGCGGAGTTCCACGCTTCCGGCGGCGTCCAACTCGGGCACCGCAAGCTGGGGGAACGAGTCGGTGACCAGTTCGGTGGCGCTCAGGCGCCGTCGGCCGGAGACGAACTGCCGATACAGCGTCTGCTTCGCGTACGCCAACGGGTGCGCGGCGAGGTCGATGCGGGGCCAGTGGATGTACATCTTCGTCAGCGTCTCCTGTACGAGGTCCTCGGCGAGGTGACGGTCGGCGGTCAGCATGAGCGCGTGCCGAAACAGAGGACCGGCGGCATCGCCCGCCCAGCCCTCGAAATCGTCGCGGTCTCCCATGCGCGCCTTCCGTACCCTTCTACCCACCTCTACGCGACACCTCCCCGATTCGTGACACAGCGCCCGAGATGGGTACGAGAAGGGCCCCGATCCGGGTGGATCGGGGCCCTCTTCCCATCGAGTGGTGGTTGAGTCCTCAGACCGGGTGCCAGGCGCTTTACTTCGACACGACGGCGGCTTCGCTCGCGCGTCGGCTCAGCACGGCGCGACACGCGC
>CAYVWO010000438.1:0-2131 GCA_964455495.1 uncultured Tessaracoccus sp. | reverse complement strand
TCTTCGGCAGCTGGGCGAGCGCGCGGGCGAGGTCGACGCGGTCCGCGCCGCCCGTCGCCCCGGAACCGCCGACCGACTCACCCGGAGCATCCGTGGGGACCTCACCGTTCCAGCGGCGGCGCCACCAGCTGACGTAGGTGCGGTAGATCACGGTGCGGACATAGGCCTCGAACGACTCGTCGTCGCCCAGCGCCGGGTAGCGCGGGAACGACTTCGCCAACGCGGTCTGGACCAGGTCCTCCGCCTTGTGCCGGTCGCCGGTGAGCAGCCACGCGGCGCGCCACAGCCGTCCGCCCCTCGCGGTGACGAACCGGTCGAAGTCGCGCTCCTCCTCCAGCGACAGCGTCGCCGAGGCCGCGGGATGCTCGGTCATGCTTCCTCCCTACCATGCCCAACGCGCTGAGGCGCACGGCCGGTTGACCCGCACGCCAATCGATCACCGCGGCAGGATCGGCTCGGCGCAACACCGTCCAACTTCTCCGCGCAGCGGATCGGTCAGGGACGGCGGGGCAGCATCGTCGCGCCCGTGATGGCGGCGATGATCTCGTCGTAGCTGGCCGTCGCGGCGTCGAACGAGCCGTTGAGGCGGCCGTGGCGCAGCACCTCGACGCGGTCGGCGACGGCGCGCACATCGGTCAGGTTGTGGCTGATGAAGATCACGCCGAGGCCTCTATCGCGCAGGTCCTCGATGTAGCTGAGCACCTCCGCCGTCTGGGCGACGGACAGCGACGCCGTCGGCTCGTCGAGCACCACGAGGCGCGGCTCGGCCACCAGCGTGCGCGCGATCGCGACGCACTGCCGCTGACCCGCGGACAGCTGACGCAGCTTGACCCGGAGGTCCGGGATGCGGGTGTTCAGCCTGCCGAGGTAGCGGCGCGCCAGCTCGTCCATCAAGGGCTGGTCGAGCAGGCCGCCCGACTCCAGCTCGCGGCCGAGGAAGATGTTGGCGGTGATGTCGAGCTCCTCCACGAGCGCGAACTCCTGGAAGACGGTGGCGATGCCCTGCGCGAACGCGGCCTGCGCGCTGGAGAGGTTGACCGCTCGACCGTTCATGGCGACGACCCCGCCGTCGGGCTGGTACACGCCGGCGACCAGGCGGGCGAGCGTCGACTTTCCCGCCGCATTGTCGCCGACGAGGGCGACGACCTCCCCCGCGGAGACGTGGAGGTCGACCTCGACGAGGGCCTCGACGCCGCCGAAGACCTTGCTGACCCGCCTGAGGCTGAGAAGCGGTGCCGTGGGCGTCTCCATCAGGAGGCTCCTTCCGTCGCCGGGGCGGGCTCATCGGTGGCAACGGCGAGGGCCCCGCGCGCCTCTGCGTCGTCGCAGTCGGCCACCACGACCAGCGAGTCTACGTCCGACAAGAGCGGCCGCGCGCGCAGCGCCGCCTTCACCGGTCCTAAGAAGACGTCGCCGGTGCTGACGAGCTCGCCGGTGAAACAGATCCGCTCCGGCCCGAAAAGCATGGCGGCATCCGCCGCGGCCGAGCCGATGACGTCGGCCGCGTGGGCCACCGCCTGGCGACACCCGGGGTCGCCGTCCTTGGCCCGACGCACGAGTGCCCGAAGGCTGAGCGGGCCGTGCGAGACGCGCAGCAGGTCGGCCAGCGCGTCGACGGAGACCAGCGTGTTGAGGCAGCCCCGCGCGCCGCACCAGCAGATCATCCCGGCCGGGTCCACCCGCATGTGCCCGAAACCCCCGCCCCTGGGAAGCGGGCGTCCGTTCAGCAGGACGCTGGCCTCGGTGACGTGCGAGGCGCGAATCACCATCGCCGAGGCGACGCCTTTCAGGGCACCGAAGCGGGTCTCAGCGATCCCGGCCGCCTCGGGCTCGGAGACCACCGCGATCGGGCGGCGCAGCCTTCGCGAGAGGATCTCGGCGACATCGGTCTGCTCCCAGCCCGCGAGGGCGGGAGATCGGCCATCCGAAAGGCTGGGAATCGCCAGTCCGACGGCGCCGATGTCGCCGGGCGTCGCCCCCACCCGCTCGGTGAGCTCCGCGACGAGCAGCGCGACCCGGTCGAGCGTGGTGTCGAAGCGGTGCTCGGCGGGAAGCGGAAGCCGCTGCGCCGCGGTGACGCTCCAGGAGGCGTCGGCGAGGAGCACCTCCAACGTGCGGTGCCCGATGTGCA
>CAYVWO010000437.1:0-2138 GCA_964455495.1 uncultured Tessaracoccus sp. | reverse complement strand
AGTTCCCATGAGTGACACCCCCGCGAAGGTGCTGGTCTACTCCGACGACCGGACGGTGCGCGAGCAGGTCCGGCTCGCGCTCGGCAGGCGCGTTGCCGCCGATCTTCCGGAGATCGAGGTGTTCGAGGTGGCGACGCAGGCCGCGGTCCTTCGCACGCTCGACGCGGGCACCGACTATGCGCTCCTCATCCTCGACGGCAACGCCCAGCCCTCCGGCGGCTTCGGGGTCGCGCACCAGATCAAGGAGGAGTACGCCGACGCCGCCCCCGTGCTGCTGCTTGTCAGCCGCGAGGCCGACGCGTGGCTCGCCTCGTGGTCGCGCGCGGAGGCCGTGGTCGGGTTCCCCGTCGACCCCGTCACGCTGCCCTCCCAGGTCGCCGCCCTGATTCGCGCCCGGCTGGCGCAACCCGCCGCCCAGTGAGCGGATACACCTGGCCGGACATCCTGACCGGCCTCGTCCGGCGCGAGGGCCTCGAGGCCGGCGCCGCAACCTGGGCGCTCAACGAGATCTTCGCGGGCCGGGCCTCCGAGGTGCAGATCGCCGCGCTGCTCACCGCGCTCCGTGCCAAGGGCGAGACGGAGGACGAGATCGCGGGCCTCGCCGACGCCATGCTCGCCAACGCGACCCCGCTGGCGCTGGACCCCGATGCCGTCGACATCGTCGGCACCGGCGGCGACCGCGCCAACACCGTCAACGTGTCGACGATGGCCGCGATCGTGGCCGCGGGTGCGGGCGCGAAGGTGATCAAGCACGGCGCGCGGGCGGCGTCGTCGATGGCGGGCACCGCGGACACGCTCGAGGCGCTCGGCGTGAAGATCGACGTGGAGCCCTCGAAGCAGGCCGTGATCCTCGATCATGTTGGCATCTCGTTCCTGTTCGCTCAGCAATACCACCCGTCGATGAAGAACGTGGCGGGCGTGCGTAGGCAGCTGGGCATTCAGACGACGTTCAACTTTCTTGGGCCGCTCGCCAACCCCGCCCGCCCCCGGGCCATGGCGTTGGGTGTCGCGAACGACGGGGTGGCCCCGGTGATCGCGCGCGTGCTGGCGGAGCGCGGCACCCGCGGCATGGTGTTTCGAGGGTTCGACGGCCTCGACGAGCTCACCACGACCTCCGACTCGGACGTCTGGCTGGTGGCCGAGGGCCGCGTGCACCGCACCGCCCTCGACCCGACGACGCTGGGCCTCGAGTCCGCCGCTCCGCACGACCTGACCGGCGGCGACGCCGCGCACAACGCGCAGGTGGTCCGCGACGTCGTCGGAGGCAAGCCGGGGCCGGTGCGCGACATCGTCGTGCTGAACGCCGCCGCGGCGCTGCTTTCTTACCGCGGAATCTCGACGGTGCGGGAGCTGGAGGAGCAGCTGGAGGAACCGCTCGCGGACGCCAAGGAGGCGATCGACTCGGGTCAGGCCGCGGCCACGCTCGATGCCTGGATCGCCGCGACGCAGGAGTAGCTCAGCCCGCGACGGCGCTCGCGAGGATCGGCCCCAGCCAGAGCGCGGGGCCGTAGGCGAAGTGCCGCGCCCGCGTGGGGTCGCGGCGGGCCCAGAGCGCGTGCGCGATGCCGTGGAGGGCGCCGAGGACGGTGCCCGTCAGCAGCGCCGTCGTCCACGCGGTCACGCCCCCTTGCCCCGCGACCGCGCCGATCAGCAGCGCGAGGCGGACGTCGCCGAAGCCCAGGTTCGCGGTGAGCCGCCAGGCAAGGTAGAAGAAGCCGAACGCCGCGAGGGCGCCCGCCAGCGCGCCGAGCGCAGCGCCCGGTGAGGCGACGGCGAGGACGGCGCCGCCCGCGGCCATGCCTGCGAGCGCCACGTAGTGCAGCCGCCGGGGGAGGAAGGTGGTGCGTGCGTCGACGGCGACGAGCGGCGCGCCCAGCGCGAGGTAGGGGCCCCACAGCAGCCACGCCGTCGGCGGTTCCCTCCAGAGCGCGAGCCCGCAGGCCAGCGCGGCGACGCCGACGACGAGCGCGGATCGCGCGGTGACGAGCGCGGCCAGGTCGGGTGCCTCGGGGTCGTCGACGCGTACACGGGGGACCGCGAGCGCCCAGACGGCGGCGGCGACCACCGCCGCCCCGGCCGCCCACGCCATCGTCATGCGCCGACCCTACGCGGTCTTGTCGGCGGCGACCGCTAGTCTG
>CAYVWO010000436.1:0-2141 GCA_964455495.1 uncultured Tessaracoccus sp. | reverse complement strand
TTGAGCCGCGCTCGAAGCGCGCAGGCGCGTGCCGAACCTACCGCTCGTTGAGCCGCGCCCTAAGCGAAGCGCAGGCGCGTGTCGAAGCGTTCTGGCATCCGGTTCATGGACTGAACCCCAGTCTGCGTGGGCAGTCCTGAGAGAGTTGCCGGGCGGCGCGTGCGGCGCTGGGGCGGCGTTCGTGTTGACGTCATCTCGGCTGTTTCCGTCAGCATGCTGACGCTGGCAGCCGAGATAATCCCGCGGACGCCGCGGATCGAACGTTTGCAGCCGCGTTGTTCGGGAGACCCGACGATGGTGCCTGCAGCCCCGTCGGGGAGCCGTCAGAGGTCCTCGGGGTAGACGATCTCGATCTCGGTGATCGTCTTCGGGAAGTCCTTGCGGTTGTTGGTGAGGAACCGATCGGCGCCAGACTCGATAGCCGTCGCCAGGTGTGCGGCGTCCGCGGCGCGAAGGCGGTACGACACAGCGAGGTGGAGCGCGGCGCGTGCGGTCGGCTCGTCGAGCGGTCGCAGGGTGAGCCGGCTGAGCATCTCCATCAGGCTGGCGGCCTCGGCTGACGCCGGGTTGATGCGTAAGGGCTTCGCGAGAACCTCCGTTAGAAGCAAGACGGACCCGAAGCCGACGAAGTCGCCAGGACCGGCGTCCGCGAACAGCGCGCGGACACGCGTTCCGCGCTGGTTCCCGAAGTCGGCCGCGTAGATCAGCGCGTCCGCGTCAAAAGCGGTCCAGACGCTCATCGCGCCCGACGGTTTGCGTAGATGTCGTCGATCAGCTCGGCGGTGCGCTCAGGTCCCAACCGCACCTGTGTGAGGGGCCTGTTACGTGCCTCCTCGAGCATTATCCGGATTTGTTCGGCGCCTTCGCGCATTGCGGCGGTGCGTGGTGAGGCGACCGCGCTTGGGGACACGAGAACGGCCACGACCTTGCCGTGGCGGGTTATTTCGACTCGCTCACCAGCCTCGACGAGGTCGATCTGGGCGGGCAGGGTACGGCGAGCTTCACTCACGCTGATGACAGACATGCCGCAACTGTACGTCAGTGTACAAGAAGGTACAAGAGTGTCCATCCGGGGAGCTGACTATGAGGTAGCACGGAGTGTCGACCTGTGACCTTGGGAGCGGACGCGGACGCTTGCTTGTAGGCTCGCGCGATGGAACCGTCACAGCTGCGTGCGCTCCGCCCGGGGCGGAGCGCCGGATGGAAGTACACCCACCACGTCGTCGAGCTGGGGACGCTCCGGGTGCCGAGCGGGAGGCTGGAGGCCAGCGACCCGTTCGTCGGGCTCGGGCAGGGGCTGGTGTTCGCGGTCCCGCCGGGTGACTACCCCGTCGCGGTCACCATCGCAGACGTCAGCGACGCGCAGAACGGCAGCCATCTGCGCGAGACCTACCTGAGCGTGCGCCTGGCCGAGGGTGCGGTGGCGCGCGTCGAGTTCCTGGTGCCAGAGGGGCGCGAGGCGCCGGAGAGCGACGACGAGTACTACGGCGTGCCCGTCGACGCGGGGACGGTGGGATTCGCCGACGCCGAGGCCGTCGCGCGCTGCATGCCTGGAGAGGCGACCTCCTGGTACGACGACGTCTTCGCCACCGGCCGGGACGACTCCTGGTTCGCGCTCATGGACTCGGGCGAGCACTACGTCGACGGTGCCGCGAATATCGTGCTGCCGTTGGCAACCGAGGGCGAGAACGTCGTGCTCTCCCACTCGGGATGGGGAGACGGGTTCTATCCCGTGGTCGGCGCCTACGACGCCGACGGGACTCTCCTCTCCGTGCACATCGACCTCCAGGTCGATGAGCCCGAGGACGACCACGACGGCGACGCGTCGGACGCTGGCGCCGCAGAGGACAACGAGCCAGCGCACGCCAAGCCCAGCTTCTGGAACCGGCTCTTCGGCAAGGCCTGAGAGTACGGTCAAGACGAACAACGTGTACGTCAGAGTCAGCATGCTGACTCTGACGTACACGCAAACGTCCGAGACGCCGCGAACTGGACGTTTGCAGCCACAGTGAGGCGATCCACGGCGCTGTAGACCGTTCAGACGCGCTACCTCAGTCGCGACCACGGTTGCCGCGCCGAGCGCGAGCCGACGCCAGGCAGTCCTGAGAGAGTTGCCGGGCGGCGCTTCGAAAAAAGCCCGC
>CAYVWO010000435.1:0-2149 GCA_964455495.1 uncultured Tessaracoccus sp. | reverse complement strand
TGCTGGCCCTCCTCGTCGTCGGCCTGAGCTACTCGGTCGTGTCGCCGCAGCAGTCTTCGGCGGAGACGGCGAAGACCCAGCAGATCGAGGACGGCAAGGCCCTCTTCGACTTCACCTGCTCCTCCTGCCACGGCCTGAACGCCGAGGGCACGACTCAGGGCCCGACTCTGATCGGCGTCGGCGCGGCCTCCGTCGACTTCCAGATGGGCACCGGCCGCATGCCCGCCGCCCGTCAAGAGGCGCAGCTGCCCGCTCGCAAGGTCAACTACACCCAGGAGCAGATCGAGTCCGTCGCGGCCTACGTCGCGTCCCTGGGCCCCGGCCCCGCGATCCCGGACGAAAGCCAGTACTCGCCCGAGGGCCTGACCGAGGAGGAGATCGCCCGCGGCGGCGCGCTCTTCCGCGCCAACTGTTCCGCGTGCCACGGCATCATCGGCGGCGGCGGCGCCATGCCGCACGGCGCCTTCGCGCCGTCGCTCACCGAGACCACCCCGGTCCACATCTACGAGGCCATGCGCACCGGGCCGCAGCAGATGCACCCGTGCTCGAAGACCGTCATGGACGACCAGAGCGCGCGCGAGATCATCGCCTACCTGCGCGAGGCCAACGACCAGCCCAACCACGGTGGACTGACCATGGGTGAGGCCGGGCCGGTGTCGGAGGGCTTCTGGGCCTTCGTCATCGGCATCGGCGGACTCGCCATCGTCGCCACCTGGATCGCCAAGAAGGGGGCGCGCGCCCGATGAGCCACGACAACCTGCCCGTCAAGGACCCGGACCTGGGCCACAGCGTCCCAGACCCCGGCCTTGAGGAGCACGTCGAGCGCTACGCCGACGTCAACGAGGGCGCCGGTAACCGCGCCTACGGCGCCATCCTCCTCATGCTGGCCGCCGTGCCGGTGCTGGCGATCGCGTTCGTGGTGATCTACTTCGCCGTGCCGCGCGACGCCTACGTCTCGTTCGGCATCCTCCACGCCAACGCCATGAACGTCGGCCTCGGCGTCACAGGCGGCCTCGCGGTAACGCTGATCGGCGTCGCCGTCATCCAGTGGGCGCGCGTCCTCATGGGCGACCACGAGTCGATCGACGAGCGCCACTCGGCCGCATCGTCGGACGAGGTCCGCGCCGTGGTCGCGCAAGACTTCGCCGACGGCGTCGAGCAGTCCGGCGTGAAGCGTCGCAAGATGATCCTCGGCGCGCTCGGCGGTGCCGTCGGCATCTCGCTGGTGCCCGCCGTCGTGATGTTCGCCGACATGGGCCCGCACCCCACAAAGAAGGTGCGCCAGCAGACCATCGAGAAGACCATCTGGGCCACCGAGATCCGCCTGCTGAACGACGAGAACTGGATCCCGCTGCGCGCCGAGGACCTCGAGATCGGCCAGCTGGTCAACGCGCAGCCGGAGAACCTGCTGGAGCTGCACGGCGTCGAGCTGCAGCAGCAGAAGGCGAAGGCCGCGATCATCGTCGTGCGCATGGACCCCGAGTCGATCAAGATCCCCGAGTCGCGCAAGGACTGGCACGTCTCCGGCATCCTCGCCTACTCGAAGATCTGCACGCACGTCGGCTGCCCCATCTCACTGTGGGAGCGCCAGACGCACCACCTGCTGTGCCCGTGCCACCAGTCGACGTTCGACCTCGGCAACAGCGGCGTCGTCGTGTTCGGGCCCGCGGCCCGCTCGCTGCCGCAGCTGCCGATCCGCGTCAACGAGCAGGGCTACCTCGTCGCGCAGAGCGACTTCACGGTGCCGGTCGGCCCCAGCTTCTTCGAGCGGGACTCCCGCCACGACTTCAAGGATGGTGACCAGTGATGGCAAAGCCCACGAGCGTCGCGGACTCCTCCCCCGACGTCGAGGCCTCCGAGGCCCCCGTAGAGCGGCCGATGCCCGCCGCCGGTGCGCTTCGCTGGGCCGACGAGCGGCTCGGCCTCGGCAAGATCGGCAAGGCCGGCCTGCGCAAGGTCTTCCCCGACCACTGGTCGTTCCTGCTGGGCGAGATCGCGCTGTATTCGTTCATCATCCTGCTGATCACCGGCGTGTTCCTGACCATCTGGTTCAAGCCTTCGATGGCGGAGATCGAGTACGACGGCTCCTACCAGCTGCTGAAGGGCATGCCGGTGTCGGAGGCGTTCGCGTCGACGCTGCACATCTCCT
>CAYVWO010000434.1:0-2154 GCA_964455495.1 uncultured Tessaracoccus sp. | reverse complement strand
GGTATGCGCCCGTGGTCACGGCCTGGATGGAGGCGCCGGTGAACCAGTAGATCACCGCGCCGCCGACCAGCAGGCCCAGCAGGAACGGGGCGTGCAGCAGCGACAGGTTCTCGACGTCATGGGTCAGCTTGTCGGTGAGGCCCATCATGATCGAGAAGATCATGGTGGTGGCGCCCACGACGGCGGTGCCGATCAGCACGGGCTTGGCCGTCGCCTTGAACGTGTTGCCTGCGCCGTCGTTGTCCTCGAGGAGGTACTTGGCGCGCTCGAAGTCGGCGGTGATGCCGTAGTCGCGGGCCAGCTCGTCCTCGATTCCGGGCATCTCCTCGATGGTGGAGAGCTCGAACACCGACTGCGCGTTGTCAGTCACCGGGCCGTAGCTGTCGACGGCGATGGTGACCGGGCCCATGCCGAGGAAGCCGAACGCGACGAGGCCGAACGCGAACACCGCGGGGGCGAGCATGATCTCGCCGAGGCCCATGCCGGAGATCCAGTACGAGACGCCCATGAGGCCGGCGATGGCCATGCCGAGCCAGTACGCGGAGAAGTTGCCCGCGACCAGTCCCGACAGGATGCCGAGCGACGGGCCGCCCTTGCTTGAGGAGACGACGACCTCGCGCGTGTGCCGCGCGTTGGTGGAGGTGAACACCTTGACCAGCTCGGGGATGAGGGCTCCGGCGAGCGTGCCGCAGGACACGATCAGCGAGAGCTTCCACCACAGGCCATCGCCCAGGCCGCCGATCAGCAGCGCAGAGGTGAGGAACGTGCTGACGATGCACACCGTCGAGGTGATCCACACCAGCGAGGTGAGGGGGCGCTCGAAGTCCATCTCGGTGGCGTTGGCGTAGCGGGCGCGGGTGAGGGCCGCGTTGACGAAGTAGGAGATGCCGGAGGCGACGACCATGACGGCGCGGATGACGAACAGCCACACGAGCAGCTGGATCTGCATCGTCGGGTCCTGGACGCCGAGCAGGATGAAGGTGATGAGCGCGACGCCGGTGACGCCGTAGGTCTCGAAGCCGTCAGCCGACGGGCCGACGGAGTCGCCCGCGTTGTCGCCGGTGCAGTCGGCGATGACGCCGGGGTTGCGGGCGTCGTCCTCCTTGATGTGGAAGACGATCTTCATGAGGTCGGCGCCGATGTCGGCGATCTTGGTGAAGATGCCGCCGGCGATGCGCAGCGCGGAGGCGCCGAGCGACTCGCCGATCGCGAAGCCGATGAAGCACGCGCCCGCGATCGACGGGGGCAGGAACACGAGGATGACGAGCATCATCGCGAGCTCGACGGAGATCAGCACCATGCCGATGCTCATGCCGGAGCGCAGCGGGATGTCGTGCAGCGGGTACGGCTTGCCGCCCAGCGCCGCGTGCGCGGTGCGGGAGTTGGCCAGCGTGTTGACGCGGATGCCGTACCAGGCGACGCCGTAGGAGCCGGCCATGCCGATCAGCGAGAACGCGATCACGATGGCGGTCTTGCCGACGCCGAACCCCACGAGGAACAGGTAGTAGACGACGATGATGGTTGCGATGAACGCCCACAGCAGGAACAGGAACTTGCCCTGCTGCTTCAGGTACGCCTTGCAGGTGGTGTAGATGAGCTCCGAGATCTCGCGCATCGCGGCGTGGGCTGGCATCTTCTTCAGCGACGAGTAGGTGAGCACGCCGAAGCCGAGGCCCAACGCGCAGACGATCAGGCCGAGGCCGAGCAGCACGTCGCCGGGGAGGCCGACGAAGGTGACGCTGCCGAGGTCGGGCAGCTTCAGGTTCGCCTCGCCGCCGATGTGCTCACCGGAGCCACCCCCTCCTGCGCAGCCAGCCAGCAGCAGCGCGGCGCCGGCCGCCGACGTCCACAGGACGCGGCGAAGGTATGTGGTGGGTGGGGACTGCAATGTGCCCATTATCTGAACTCCGTTGGGACCAGTGTTTCGACGGCAAAATCGCCGACACTTGCATCCTACGACTCGTAGTATTCCGCCCGGTTGGTGGGGTTCCTTATCCGCTCCCCGAGCCGGTTGCGCCTCCCGCTCGTTGAGCCGCGTCCCCGAGTCGGTTGCGCCCCCCGCTCGTTGAGCCGCGTCCCCGAGTCGGCTGCGCCTCCCGCGCGTTGAGCCGCCCCGAAGGAGCGCAGCGACGCCCCGCGTGTCGCAGCGTCTGG
>CAYVWO010000433.1:0-2160 GCA_964455495.1 uncultured Tessaracoccus sp. | reverse complement strand
AGATCGAGTCGGACGCCATGGCGCGCTGGACCTCGACGAAGTTGGTCGTCCAGTAGCCGAACGACAGCACGAAGCCGAGGCCGAACACGATGCCGATGACCGACATGACGGGGCTGTCGAAGCCGGACAGCGCCTGCCCTGGCCAGGAGCTCAACTGGAGCTCGGCAGCGGGGACGTGGGCTTCCGGCGGCGCAGATTGTGCGGCCGCGGTGATCTTGTCGACCATGCCCTGCCAGCCACCTACCCGGTGGAGGCCGAGGAGCACCAGCGGTAGCAGCGACGCCACGATGACGAAGAACTGCAGGACCTCGTTGTAGATCGCGGCCGACAGCCCACCGAAGCTGATGTAGGACAAGACGACGACGGCCGCGACGATCAGTGCGAGCCAGAGCGGCCAGCCCAGCAGGGCGTGCACGATGCTGCCGAGCAGGTACAGGTTGATGCCCGCGATCAACAGCTGGGCGAGTGCGAAGGACAGCGCGTTGACCAGGTGTGCGCCGGTGCCGAACCGCCGGAACATGAACTCCGGGACCGATCGGACCTTCGAGCCGTAGTAGAACGGCATCATCACGACGCCGAGGAAGATCATCGCCGGAATGGCCCCGACCCAGAAGTAGTGCACGGTCGGCAGGCCGAGCTCGGCACCGGTTGCCGACATGCCCATGATCTCGACGGCGCCGAGGTTGGCCGAGACGAAGGCGAGTCCCGTCACCCAGGCGGGCAACGAGCGTCCGGAAAGGAAGAAGTCCAGCGATCCGGACACCTGGCGGCGGGCCATGAAGCCGATTCCGAGGACGAAGACGAAATAGATGGCCAGGATGATGTAGTCGACTGCATTGGCTTGCAGCATTGTCTCCACGGCGTCCCCTCTCTGACAGTTGGATCCCTCACCCGACCCGGCAGCTGTGCCGTGTTTGCGTTGCCAAGTAGCCGGCCCGCGAGCCAGCTACTGCATGAAGATGAGAGGTGAATGTTTGCGTCATCATTGGCGTGCGCGTCGATCTTGACCCGGTTCGAGGCCGTATGTCAAGGTGGCGCGAAAGAAGATGGCAACGCAAACATCAATCCCTCCACGGACGGTTCAGCGGACCCGCTGGCCGGCCGTTGGAGATGGCGGGAGGCCCGGCAGATGACCCAATGGCAGCAGGCGTGGTCGGTCGACGAGGGTGTCGAGGTTGCTCGATCCCTGCTCCGGCGGGTGACCGGCTCCGAACCCGTCGGGTTCTGGGCCTCACCGGGCCGGGTCAACCTGATCGGTGAACACACCGACTACAACGGTGGCTTGTGTCTACCTATCGCGCTTCCCCATCGCACCTATGTGGCCGCCTCCCCCAGGCGCGACGGCCGGGCGCGGCTGGTCACCGGGCTGGCCGACGGCCAGACCTGGGAGGGGGAACTGTCGGAGATCGCCCCCGGATCGGTCAGCGACTGGGTCGCCTACTGCGGCGGGCCTGCCTGGGCCCTCCGTGAAGCGGGCTTCCCGGTTCCCGGATTCGACCTGGCCATCGCGTCCTGCGTTCCGCTCGGCGCGGGACTGTCCTCGTCGGCGGCCGTCGAGTGTGCTGTCGGGCTGGCCCTGGCGGAACTGGCCGAACGCCCGTTGGACGGGGACGACCCGGCGCGAGCCCAATTGGCCGCATTATGCGTCCGGGCTGAGAACGAGGTGGCCGGAGCGCCCACCGGTGGCATGGACCAGGCCGCCTCGCTGCGCACGATCGCCGGACATGCACTCCTGCTCGACTGCCTCGACGGATCGGTCCGCCACATCCCCTTCGACCTCGAGCGCGCCGGACTCGAGCTGCTGGTGATCGACACCCGGGCGAGCCACTCGCTCGCCGACGGCCAGTACGCCGCTCGGCGTGCCGATTGCGAACGGGCCGCAGGTCAGCTGGGCCTCTCCGCGCTGCGCGAGGTGAGCGACCTGACCGGCGCGCTCGACCTGATCGCCGATGAGGTGACCCGTCGCCGCGTCCGCCATGTGGTGACCGAAATCGCCCGGGTGACCCGCTTCGTCGCGGCGGCCGAGGACGGCGATTGGCAACTCGTCGGTTCGTTGATGAACGAGTCCCACGACTCGCTGCGCGATGACTACGAGGTGAGTTGCGTGGAACTCGACGTTGCCGTGGCAGCGGCCCGGAGCGCGGGCGCGCTCGGCGCCCG
>CAYVWO010000432.1:316-2161 GCA_964455495.1 uncultured Tessaracoccus sp. | reverse complement strand
GATCGCGTTCGCGGGCGAGGGCCAGCACCAGGACACCGGCTCCAAGATGGTGCACTGCGCGCCGTACACGCAGAGCTCGATCGTCAGC
This sequence comes from uncultured Tessaracoccus sp., assembly GCA_964455495.1. Taxonomy (GTDB): domain Bacteria; phylum Actinomycetota; class Actinomycetes; order Propionibacteriales; family Propionibacteriaceae; genus Arachnia. The sequence goes on along the minus strand of CAYVWO010000432.1, from coordinate 2,073 downwards.
AAGTCCGTCGCCCGCGCCGGCGGACGCGCGTCCTACCGCGGCCTCGTCCAGGTCGAGCCGGGCGCGCTGCACTCCTCGTCGGCCGTGATGTGCGACGCGCTGCTCGTCGACACCATCTCCCGCTCCGACACCTACCCCTACGTCGACATCCGCGAGGAGGACGTGTCGATGGCCCACGAGGCCACCGTCTCGAAGGTGTCCGAGGACCAGCTCTTCTACCTGAGGAGCCGCGGCATGGACGAACTGGAGGCCACCGCGATGATCGTGCGCGGCTTCATCGAGCCCATCGCCCGCGAACTGCCCATGGAATACGCGCTCGAGCTCAACCGCTTGATCGAGCTGCAGATGGAAGGCGCGGTCGGCTGACCTGCCGTCCATCACCGATTGAGAGCTTGAGTAAAGGAATTTCGTTGACCACCACCCTTGATACCCGCCCGAACGTGGCCGCCGCGGTCGAGACGGTCGAGTCCCATCTGCACCCGACCCCGTCGTGGGACGTCGCGGACCACCCCACGCCCAGCGGGCGCGAGGAGATCTGGCGATTCTCCCCGGTGCGCAAGCTGAGGCGGCTCTTCGACGAGTCCGCACCGGCCGGCGCGCTGGACTGGAACGTGGAGGTGCCGGACGGCGTGACCGTGACCTCGATCTCGGAAGACGAGGCCCGCGCGCTCGCCGTCGAGGCCCCCGTCGACCGCATCTCGGCCGTCGCGGCCGCGGGCTCGGCGCACCGCACCCACATCCAGATCCCCGCCGACGCGGACTACGCCGACCCCATCGTGTTCACCGCGAGGGGCGACGGCGGCCTGGCCCGCGACCACTTCGTCCTGAGCGTCGGCGCCAACGCCCGCGCCACCGTCGTGTTCCACTTCGAGGGCTCGGGGGCGTACGCCGAGAAGTCCGACTTCATCGTCGGCCCCGGCGCACAGCTCAACCTCGTGACCCTCCAGGACTGGGCCGACGACGCCATCCACGGCGGCCAGCGCTCGCTCGCCATCGGCCGCGACGCGCAGGTCAAGAGCGTCACCGCCTCCCTCGGCGGCGCCGTGGTGCGCCTGCAGGAGAACTTCCGCTACGACGGACCCGGCGGCGAGCTCCAGGGCTACGGGCTGTACTTCGCCGACAACGAGCAGCACATCCAGCACCGCCTGTTCGTCGACCACAACGAGCCCCGCACCAAGAGCAACGTCGACTACCGCGGCGCGCTGCAGGGCAAGGGCGCTCACGCCGTCTGGATCGGCGACGTGCTGATCCGCAAGGCCGCCGAGGGCATCGACACCTACGAGTCGAACAAGAACCTGCTGCTCACCGAGGGCTGCAAGGTCGACTCCGTGCCGAACCTCGAGATCGAGACCGGCGAGATCGAGGGCGCGGGCCACTCGTCTTCGACCGGCCGTTTCGACGAGCTGCAGCTGTTCTACCTCCGCAGCCGCGGCATCCCGGAGCGCGAGGCGCGCCGCCTCGTGGTGCACGGCTTCTTCTGGGACATCATCCGCAGGATCGGCGTCGACGACATCGAGAAGAAGCTGCTTGAGCGCGTCGAGCGCGAGATCGACGCGGTCGAGGCCGCCGAATGACCTACGTCACCGTCGCCACCGTCGACGAGCTCAAGGACGACGTCCCGCTCTCCTGCGAGGTGCCCGCCACCGGCAGCGGGAGCGAGGATGACGGCGAGCTCGTCGTGGCCCTCGTCCGGCACCAGGGCGAGCTGTTCGCCATCGAGGACGTCGAAGTACTCCAATTTTTGCGGGAGCATTATA
>CAYVWO010000432.1:0-306 GCA_964455495.1 uncultured Tessaracoccus sp. | reverse complement strand
GACGAGTGCAGCCACGGCAAGGTGCCGCTCAGCGAGGGCGACGTCGTCGACTGCACCATCGAGTGCTACCTGCACGGGTCGACCTTCGATCTGCGCACCGGGCGGGCGCTGAACCTGCCCGCCACCCAGCCTGTGCGCGTGTTCCCCGTCCTGATCGACGGCGACGACGTCCAGGTCGACCCAGACAACCCCCTCACCTTCGACAACTAGGAGTAACCCCAGTCATGTCCACTCTCGTCATCTCCGACCTCCACGTCGACGTCCTCACCGAGGACGGCCCCAAGGAGATCCTCAAGGGCGTCAACC
>CAYVWO010000431.1:0-2167 GCA_964455495.1 uncultured Tessaracoccus sp. | reverse complement strand
GTCGTCGACTTCGCCCACACCCCGCAGGCCGTCGGCGCCGCGCTCGACTCGCTGGCCGCCGTCGGCCCGGTGGTCGCCGTGCTCGGCTGCGGCGGCGACCGCGACCAGGCCAAGCGCCCCGAGATGGGGGAGGCGGCGGCCTCGCGCAGCGCGCTCGCCGTCGTCACCGACGACAACCCGCGCTCCGAGGACCCGGCCGCCATCCGCGCGCATGTCCTCGCCGGCGCGCGTTCCGTGGCCGGGGCCGCCGTCCTCGAGGTCGCCGGGCGGCGCGCCGCGATCGAGGAGGCGCTGCGCCGCGCCCCCGCGGGCGGCGTCGTCGCGATCCTCGGCAAGGGGCACGAGCGGGGCCAGATCCTGGCCGACCGCACCGCGCCCTTCGACGACGTGGAGGAGGCCGTCGCCGCCTGGCGGCGGCTGCATGAGGAAGGAGCGCGCGGTGGATCCGAGCACGATGGGTGAGCTGGTCGAGCTGATGCAGCCGGCCGCGGTCGAGCTGGTGGGCGACGACGGCCCGATCGGCCCGGACGTGGTGATCGACAGCCGCGCGGCGACCCCCGGGTCGCTTTTCGTGGCGCTGCCGGGCGAGCGGGTCGACGGCCACGAGTTCGCGCCCGCAGCCGTCGCGAACGGCGCCGCCGGCGTGATCGGCATGGCGCTCACCGACGCGGACGTCCCGCACATCCTCGCCGCCGACTCGGTCGAGGCCCTCAGCCTGCTTGCCCGCGGCCTCGTGCTGCGCGCCCGCGCCCGGGGGACGCTGAGCATCGGCGTCACCGGCAGCTCGGGCAAGACCAGCACCAAGGACCTGATGGCCCAGGTGTTCGAGGCCGCGGGCCCGACGGTGGCCCCCGTCGGCTCGCAGAACAACGAGATCGGCGTCCCGCTGACCGCGTGTCGGGTCGCCCGCGACACCCGCTATCTCGTCTCCGAGATGGGCGCCCGCGGCATCGGGCACATCGCCTGGCTGACCTCGCTCGTCGGGCTCGACATCGGCGTGTGCCTGAACGTCGGCCGCGCGCACGTCGGCGAGTTCGGCGGCATGGAGGCCACCGCGTTGGCCAAGAGCGAGATCGTCTCGGGCCTGGCCGCCGACGGCTGGGCCGTGCTCAACGCCGACGACCCGCTGGTCGCCGCCATGGCCGGCGCCACCCGGGCGCGCGTCGCCTGGTTCGGAGAGGGACCCCTGAGCGGGGGAGACCTGCGCGTGACCGCCCGCGACGTCGTCCTCGACCCCCTGGCCCGCGCGTCGTTCACCCTCGTGGCCGACGACGGCGGGCCGGAGCGGGCCGCCCGCGTCCGGCTCGGCGTCATCGGGCGTCAGCAGGTCTCCAACGCGCTCGCCGCTGCCGCCGCCGGGCTGGCCGCCGGGCTCGACCTCGACGACGTCGCCGCCGCCCTGTCCGCCGCCGAGGCCCGGTCGCGGTGGCGCATGGAGCTGGAGGCCCGCGCCGACGGCGTGCTGATCCTGAACGACGCCTACAACGCCAACCCCGACTCCATGGCGGTCGCGCTCGACACCCTCGCGCGGCTGGCGGAGACCTCCCGCGAGCGGCACCCCGGGGCGCGCGCCGTCGCCGTGCTCGGCGACATGCTCGAGCTCGGCCCCGACGCTGCCGAGCTGCACCGCGACCTCGGGCGTCGGGCCGCGGAGGCGGGCGTCGCCGAGGTGGTAGCCGTCGGCGGCCTGGCCGACGAGGTGGCCGCGGGCGCCGCGGCGGGTGGGACGCTCGCCCGCGTGGCCGAGAGGGACATCGTCGCCGGTTCCCTTACTCTTAGGCCCGGCGACGTGGTGCTCGTGAAGGGTTCCCGCCGCGTCGGACTGGAGAGGGTGGCGGCCGAGCTGATCGCCCAGGACGGAGGAGCGTCGTGATCAACATCCTGCTGAGCGGCGGGTTGTCGCTGATATTCGCTCTGATCGGCACGCCGCTGCTCATCCGGTTCCTGACCCGGCGCCAGTACGGGCAGTTCATCCGCGAGGACGGGCCGACGGCTCACTACGTCAAGCGCGGCACCCCCACGATGGGCGGCCTCGTCATCGTCGGCGCGGTGCTCGCCGCCTACGCGGTCACCCACCTCGTCCGGTGGCAGGCCCCCAGCCTGTCCGGCGTGCTGCTGCTCGGCCTCACGGTGGGCATGGCCTTCCTCGGCTTCCTCGACGACTGGG
>CAYVWO010000430.1:0-2175 GCA_964455495.1 uncultured Tessaracoccus sp. | reverse complement strand
AAAGTATATATAAAACAAAAGACGTCTAAAAATTTGAACGAGCGAGACAAATACACTGTTTTATATACTAACCCCCCCACTCCCAACTCGCTCGTTCAGACCCCCATTTAAACCGGTATATCCTGTTGTTTTCTTAAAATAACTTAAAATGGATGTTTTAATGGATATTTTAAGAAAAGATTCTAAAGGGAATTTTTTACAAGCAACCTGCCTTTAAAGAGCTTCTCAAGACTAATTTTGTATTGTTTTATCCTGAAATAATTTCGCTTTGAAACTTTTTTCCTTTTGTCCATATTTTCACAGCCCAAACAATCTCGTTCCTATTCTGAATTTTGCCTCAATTGGAAGTCTATTCCAGAATGCATCTTGTGGTGACTCTAATTGTTCAAGTTTCAAAGCCCCATGAGGCCTCTTGTTATACCATTGTAAGAATTCCTCGAACGATTCAAACTCTCCTCTAAACCTCTGATATGTATCAAACCATTTCTCTATTTTTCCGTTTGTCTGAGGATGTCTGACCCTTGCAAGTATTGGTTTAATCCCAAGTTCTCTAATTCTCTCTTTAAATTCACTATCCCATGAACCATCCTCATTAATCCTGTGTGCTCCGAATTCACTTCCATGATCCATGATGAGTTCCCTTAAAGGACATATATCCCAGTACTCTCTGACAAGTTCATCGATCACTTTAATGGTGTTTTCCGTGTTGCAATGGGCGTACTCTCCTCCTGCAATTACCATTCTTGATGAATCATCAAGAATGGCACAGACTTGTAACCCTAAAAGAGGGTTTTCATGCCAATCGATGTGTGCAGCAGACATGCTGTGTTCACGTTCGTATCTACACCACTTTCTTCTCTGCTTCTTTTTTCGGTTTTCCTTGGCAAGGTTCATACTGAGTAGATAGTTATGGATTCTGTTATGAGATATTTTACGATTATACTTGCCTTCTATGAGAATCTCAAGGTAACAGGCTCCAAACTTATAATCTGAGTAAGTTTGGTCAATTATCTCCTTATCGTCGGAAGATAACTGTTTACGGGGCCTTCCAAGATTATTACCAACTTGAGGAAGCTTATCAGTATCAACATATTCTTTATATATCTGCTGAACTCGACGAGCTGAGATCCCCTGGATCTTAGCTATCGTCGGGGTAGATTCCCCTTTCAACTTTTGAGCAATGATCCAACGTATCTTTTTCCCGTTAAGTTTCACAATAGATAAGGGATTGCAACCAACATAGTTAGCGCGAAATAATTTCGGGATAAAACAAAAGTAACACCAGCATAAATTACAAACATTTTTTTATATCCAGGATCTGATTTATTCTTCATGGCTGCCTCCTGGTCTCTATCCCATACCCTGGGAGCGAAAGAGAAAACTTTTTACTGGCGGATAGACAGCCGGGGGAATATCTTCATAAAAAGAAAATTCAGGAAAGACATCTTTTCCAGGATTGATAAAATTAGCTGCAACAACCTGGACAGGCTCCAGGAATTCATGCAGGAAAGGGAATGGAAAGGCCTTGCAAGTAACGCCTCAAAACTGTACACAGGGACTGAAAAAAACGGCATAGGCAAATTCATGTACAGTCTCAGACCAGAGGTTCCGTATGCCCAGCTCTCAAGCCAGTTATCAGCCATTTTTTATCACTCTGAAGTATGGGAGTGGAACAGGAAGAAAAGAGGCATGAAATTCCTTCTTCTCTCAGGCAGCTGGCAGGAAAAGACAGCGCAATACTACAGAAATTCGCTGATCTCGGAAAGGAAATTACCAGAACCGGAGAATCAGGACTGTTTTATATCTGATTTTTTTAAAAATAGTCTGCAACAAGAAAATGAGCTTAAAAAGCTGCAAGAACTTAAACGGCTGCAAGAACCACTGCAAAAAACCATACAGGAAGAACCAGCACAGAAAATAGTGCAGACAAAACTTTCGGCTTTTTTTGGATCCTAAAAGAAAAAGATAGAAAAAAGAGGATAAATTACGGTATCTATCCATTAACCTTATTCAAAATGAGAAACTTTTCTGATCACCCTTGACTGAGCGCGGCCTTAAATAACACGGTCTGGGAAAGTTTAAATTCTAAAACTCATAAAATATTGTTTAACTTTTATATTCCAGCCTGAAAACGGTGTATATCCCAATCCGGAGTAGGTTTATATTTCAATCCAG
>CAYVWO010000429.1:0-2175 GCA_964455495.1 uncultured Tessaracoccus sp. | reverse complement strand
CAGGATGGCCTTGCCGATCTCGACCGAGTTGCCGTCGAGCCGCACGACGATGGGCAGGCGCGCCTCGTCGCCAAGAATCTCGAGCGCGTTGACGATGCCGTTGGCGACGTCGCTGCACGCGGTGATGCCGCCGAAGACGTTGACGAAGATGGAGCGCACCTGCGGGTCGCTCATGATGATCCGCAGCCCGTTGGCCATGACGGCCGCGGAGGCGCCGCCGCCGATGTCGAGGAAGTTCGCGGGGCGCGGCCTCCCGGGGAAGTCCTCGCCCGCGGCGGCGACGACGTCGAGCGTGCTCATCACGAGGCCCGCGCCGTTGCCGATGACGCCGACGGAGCCGTCGAGCTTGACGTAGCCGAGACCCAGCTCGCGGGCCTGCCGCTCGAGGTCGACGTCGCCGCTCGTCTGCTCGTATTGGGCGCGCTCGGGATGGCGGAAGTCCGCGTTGCCGTCGAGCGTCACCTTGCCGTCGAGCGCGATGATGCTGCCGCCTGCCGTCTTCACGAGGGGGTTCACCTCGACGAGCGTCGCGTCGCTGTCGCGGAACACCGCCCACAGCTTGATCAGCACGTCGGCGACCCTGGCCCGGTCCTCCTCGCGGAAGCCGGCCCGCTCGACGATCCGCGCCGCCGTCTCGGCGTCGATCCCGACGACGGGGTCCAGCCCCAGCTTCACGAGCGCCTCCGGCCGCTCGACGGCGAGCGTCTCGATGTCCATGCCGCCCTCGACGCTGCACAGCGCGACGTAGCCTCCGGCCGCGCGGTCGAGGAGGATGGAGAAGTAGTACTCCTCGGCGATGTCGGCCGCGGGGCTCAGCATGACCTGCTCCACCCGATGCCCCTTGATGTCCAGCCCGAGGATCTCCTCCGACGTCGCGGCAACCGCCTCCGCGCCGCGGGCGAGCTTCACGCCCCCGGCCTTGCCGCGGCCGCCGATGCGGACCTGGGCCTTGATCACGGCCGTCTTCGCGCCGAGCTGCTCGTAGGCGGCCACGGCCTCGTCCGGGGTAGCCGCCACCTTGCCCGAGAGCACGGGCACCGCAAACCGCTCGAACAGGTCCCTCGCTTGATACTCCAGGAGATCCACGTCGTTCCTTCGGATATGTATGTGTGAACGCCGCCACCCTACCTCCGCAGGCCATCCGGCGGTAGGCGCTTTACACAGCATTAACACAGGGTAACGGCGCTCCTAGACCCCGATTTTGAGAGCTTCCTGAGAAACTGTTAAGGTCTCTCAGGACGGTCGGCAGACCGCCCATCCGTGAGGTCAGGAGCCAGGTGAACGAGAACGCACACCGCGCACGCCGCGCCGTCGCCGACCTCGACGAGGTGTACGAGCTGGAGACCCAGCCCACCCGCCCCCGCCGCAGCTCAGCAGGCTTCAGCAAGCGCATCGTCGCCCTCGCGATCACCGGCGCCCTCTCCGTCGCAGCGGTCTTCACCTTCGCCTTCGCGTCGCGCGGCCTCTCCGCCAATGCCGCAAGCGAGACCTCCGAGGCCGCGGTTCCCGCCGCTGCCGTCTCCGCCGCCGCCGAGGCCTTCGGCGATCGGTCGGAGCAGGTCAGCCGCAGCGCCGTCCGCGAGAACCTCAGCGCCGCCGTCGCCGACGAGGCCGCCAAGGACCGCAAGGACCAGCTCGACGCCACGGCGACCGTTGTCACCGACGACGAGGCCGAGCGGGCCGCCGCCGACCGCGACAAGCTCATGGACGCCGACCTGAAGTTGGTCGCGAAGCAGGCCAAGAAGCTCAAGAAGGAGGCGAAGGAGGCCGCCGCTCGCCTCGCCGCCGCCCAGCAAGCCGTCGGCGCCGACGTCGACCTCAGCGGCCTCTCCGCGGAGGACATCGCCAACCTCAACTCCACCGGCGGCGCGCTGCCGGTCCACGGCCGCATGGGCGCGGGCTACGGCGCCACCGGCTCCTGGTCGCGGTACCACACCGGCCAAGACTTCCCTGCCCCGACGGGCACCCCCATCTACGCAGCGGCCTCCGGCGTCGTCCTCAGCCCCACCAACGGCGGCTGGGCCGGCATCAACGTCGTCATCCAGCACTCCAACGGCGGCGCGACCCTGTACGCGCACATGAGCAAGAAGGTCGTCTCCCCCGGGTCCACCGTCAAGGCCGGCCAGCTGATCGGCTACGTCGGCACCACGGGCCGCTCGTTCGGGGCGCACCTCC
>CAYVWO010000428.1:615-2185 GCA_964455495.1 uncultured Tessaracoccus sp. | reverse complement strand
GACTCGGCAATCAGGCGCTCCGCGACGTCGACGATCCTCACCGGCTCGCCCATGTCGAGGACGAGGACGTCGCCCGGGGTGCCTATCGCGCCGGCCTGCAGCACCAGCTCGCACGCCTCGGGAATGGTCATGAAGTACCTCGTCACGTCCGGGTGCGTCACCGTGATGGGGCCGCCGCGCTCGATCTGCGCCTTGAACGTGTACAACACCGAACCGCGGGAGCCCAGCACGTTGCCGAAACGCACCGAGAGGTAGGCAAGCCCGTACTCCTGCGCGTACCAGGCGGTCAGCCGCTCGGCCAGGCGCTTCGTGCGGCCCAGGACGCTGGAGGCGTCGGCCGCCTTGTCGGTGGAGATGTTCACGAAATGCGTCACGCCGGCGGCCTGCGCGCAACGCAGCACGTTGCGGGTGCCCAGCGTGTTGGTCTTCCACCCCTCCTGCGGGTAGCTCTCCAGCATCGGCAGGTGCTTCAGCGCGGCGGCGTGGAAGACGACGTCGGGGCGGTGCCGCTGGAAGACCGCGGCCAGCGCGTCCTCGTCGCGGATGTCGCACAGCACCATGTCATCGGTGTCCAACAGTCCGATGCCGTAGATGGCCAGCTGCGCGGCGTGCAGGGCGGACTCGTCGCGGTCGAGCAGAATCAGCTTCCGCGGGCCCAGGTTGTGGAGCTGCAGCGCCAGCTCCGAGCCGATCGACCCGCCCGCGCCGGTCACCAGAACCACCTTGCCCGTGACGTAGTCGGTGATGGCCGACAGGTCCGTCTCGATCTGGCGGCGGCCCAGCAGGTCGGCGACGTTGAACTCGCGCAGCCCCTCCAACGAGACCCGGCCGTCGATCATCTCGCGCACCGCGGGCAGCACCACCAGCGCCAGGCCGTTGCGTTCGCACCGCTCGGACACGTCCTGGATCAGCTGCGGCGCCGCGCCGGAGATGCACAGGACCACCTTCTCGGCACCCTGCGCCCGGGCCGCCTCCGCCAGCTGCCGCCCGGTGCCGAGAACCCGGTAGCCGCGCACGCGGAGGTACCGCTTGGCGGGATCGTCGTCGAGGAAGCCGACGATCCGGTACGGCGGCTCCGCGGAGATGTCGACGAGCGACGCCACCTGATGCCCGGCCTCGCCGGCGCCGTACACCAGGACGGGGACGCTGCCCTCGGCGGCCTCGCCGACAAGCGTCGAGGCGAAGATCATGCGGAAGAGCCAGCGTCCGGCGGCCATGAGCATCAACGCCAACGGCGGGACCATGAGCGCGATGCCGCGCGGGAAGTCGTCGGCGAGAGCGAGCATCGCCAGCCCCAGCGCGGCGCCGATGCCGAACACCAGCGCACCGATCCACGAGGCCTCGCTGAAGCTCCCCACCCGGCTTCGTCCGAGGTAGACCTGCGTCACCACGCCGACGCCAACCTGCAGCGCAATCGCCGCGCCGCAATAGAAGAACGCCCAGCGCCACTCGGCGGCGGTCAGCGTGAGGTCATAACGGACCAGGACGAAGACCCCGAACGCGACCACCCAGGACATGGCATCCCAGGCGGCGAGAAGCCCCCTGCGCCACGGCGCGGGCAGCCTGTTGA
>CAYVWO010000428.1:0-605 GCA_964455495.1 uncultured Tessaracoccus sp. | reverse complement strand
CTATTGATGCTGCTCGTCAGCACGTTGTTGATGGAAAGGACCACCGAGCAGCACTCCCCCACCCACACTCGAAGTTCTAACTGGCCTGATTCCCCCAGGGCGAACCGTACTACAGACGGTCGGCGAGGCGACCCCCGGCCCCCCAGTTCCAGGGGGCGACCCGTTCGCGAATGTCGCCGGACAACACTCTGCGACTAGTGGAAACAGGAAAGTGATCCGACGACACCCAGAATCGTGTCCTCAAAAGTGACGACACAGACTCGGGCGCGACCCCCTCGATCCGGGCCACGCCGGGCCCGGCTCACAGAGCGTCAGCGAACCCTGTCCAGCGCGGAGACGTCGAGGTGCACGCGGCCAAGCGAATAGGCCCGCGCGGCGGAGTCGATGACCGCGGGACCGGCGTCGAGGAAGCTCAGCGGGACGCGCGCGACCTCGCGGCCCTGGGCGTCGACGGCGACCGCCGGCCCCGCGCCCGCGCGGCGGCCGGCGAGGCGCAGCGCCGTGACGTCCTCCCAGGGCACCTGGCCCGCGGCGGGGTTGACGAACTCGACGCCGGCCTGGTCGAAGTGGAAGGCGACACCCTCGTGGATGCGGGCAAGGTCGCG
>CAYVWO010000427.1:0-2185 GCA_964455495.1 uncultured Tessaracoccus sp. | reverse complement strand
GTTCAGCTCCGTCCACCGGCGCCGCAGCTCGGGCGACTCGACGCCCGCCCCTGCCTGGTTCTGCTCCGTCATGGCGCCCATCGTTCCACACGGCGCGACTGGCGCTTCGCCGCTGAGCGCAACTCCCTTCACGAATCGTTGCGCACTGGCGTCACAGTTACCACTAATAGTGGTAATATCTAGCTATCTTCTCAACCTGGAGGCATCGTGGCGATTCAGGAGTTCCTCGGCACGCGGCAGGTGTTCACGTCCGCCGAGTTCGCGCACACGTTCCCGGACAGCCAGACGGATCGAAACCTGCTGTCCCGAGCGGTTCGGCGTGGAGGCGTGGATCGCGTCCGGCGCGGCCTCTACGTGTCGAAGACCGGGCAGTTCAGCAACTCAGAGGCGAGCCCCCTCGACATCGCGGCCGCGGTCGCGCCCGACGCCATCTTCGCCTTCACCTCGGCGCTGCAGTTGCATGGGGTGCTGCACAACCTAACGAACCTGACGCAGTTCTTCACCGCTGAGCACCTGTCGCCGTTTTCCTACCGAGGGCAGGACTATCTGGCCCATCGCATCGGTCTGACGGCGCCCACCAGTCAGACGCTGCTAACGGCCTCGGGCAAGGCATACCGGGCGACGACGCGCGAACAAACGCTCGTCGACTGCCTGGCGAAGCCGCGGTCGACCGGAGGCCTGGAGAACCTGCTCCGATCGTTGGGGGGACTCACGCATATCGACGCCGGGGAGGTCGCTCGGCTCGCTGAGGCGACCAGCCTCAGCACCAAGGCCCGGCTCGGATGGGTTCTGGAGACGCGCAGACAGGCGTGGCGTATCGACGACGCGATTCTGTCTGACCTGCGCGCGATGATTGACACCGGGCCGTCCTACTTCTGGTCGTCCACCCCGCGGAAAGACCACCATTGGGTGAACGCCTGGAAGTTGTACCTACCCGAGCCCGAGGAGGAGATGGCGTCATGGCTGAACGAGTGAGTCTGGACCTCACCGGGTTCCGCCCCGAAGTGACCGAGAAGGTCATCCGCCTACTGATGGTGCTCGATCGGATGTCGGCGCACCCGATCCTCTCCTCGCGAGTGTGCCTGCATGGCGGTACGGCGCTCAATCTGTTCGTCCTCGGTGTGCCGCGGCTCTCGGTCGACATCGACCTCAACTACATCGGCCACCCGGACCGGGAGCAGATGCTCGCCGACCGCCCATCCGTCGAACAGGCCGTGGTGGACGTCGCTACCGAGCTCGGGTTCGCAGTCCGACCTGGCAGGGCGGAGCATTCAGGGCGCAGCTTCCGGTTGCAGTATCAAGGGCGCCTCGGCCTCGACACAGTGAAGGTCGATCTCGACTACCTGAACCGTTCCCCGCTCCTACCGCCGACCCCGCGGACGGTGGTGTTGCCCAGCGGCGCTGAGGTCTCGTTTCCACTGAACAGCGGCATCGAGCTCATCGCTGGCAAGCTCAAAGCGCTCGTCGAGCGGGTGGCTATCCGGGACCTATACGACGTCAACCGGATCGCCGCCATCTTCCCATCGGCGCTCGACGGTCCAGATGACCGGCTTCGCCGTCGGATCCTGCTCTACTACCTGGCCAAATCTGATCCCTACCCCCGCCCATTCGAGGTCGTCGCACGATTCGCCGGACGCGAAAGAGACGTACGCGAAGCGCTTCACCCGATGCTGCTCGCCGAGGACCGCCCCGATCTCTCGACCATGGTCACCACTGCCGCGGACTTCCTGGCGCAGGTCTCTCGGCCGGTGGAGCCACAGGAGGTCGAGTACCTTGCGCGCTTCGCCCTGGCTGACTTCGCACCCGAGCTCCTGTTCGCCGACCATCCGGGTGCCCTGGCCGCCGCACGGTCAGACCCGGCCGCAGCCTGGAAGGTCCGCAACCTGTCCACCGCACTCGGCGCGAAGTGACGCGACAGGCCTACGGCCAGGCGGCACAGTGTCGCCCGACCTACTACTGTCTAGTCCTATGGCTACCGCAAACATCACGAGGGACGAGGCCGCGGCGCGTTCCGAGGTCATCCGCACCGAGGCGTACCGGGTCCTCGTCGACCTCACCGGCCGCGATGTGGCCGATCCCGAGCGCACATTCGTCTCGACGACCGAGCTGTGGCTGGAGTCCGAGGGCGGTAGCACCTACCTCGACGTCATCGCCGACGACATCCGCGAGGCCACGCTCGACGGCG
>CAYVWO010000426.1:0-2188 GCA_964455495.1 uncultured Tessaracoccus sp. | reverse complement strand
CCCGCCCACGTGCTGGGCAACCTGCTGACCCAGGCCTCGCCGGACATGATGCGCACCCTGCTGCAGACCCTGATCAACGCCCTCCTCTCGGCTGACGCGGATCAGGTCTGCGGAGCCGAGTGGGGCCAGCCGTCGGCCGACCGGCTCGCGCAACGCAACGGCTACCGCCACCGCCCCCTCGACACCCGCGTCGGCACCATCGACGTCGCCGTCCCGAAACTGCGCACCGGCTCCTACTTCCCCGAATGGCTCCTGGAGCGCCGCAAACGAGCCGAAACCGCCCTGATCACCGTGGTCGCGGACTGCTACCTCGCCGGGGTGTCCACCCGCCGAATGGACAAGCTCGTCAAGACGCTCGGGATCGACGGGTTGTCGAAGTCCCAGGTGTCCCGGATGGCCGCCGAGCTCGACCAGCACGTCAACGAGTTCCGACACCGCCCCCTCGCAGACGCCGGCCCGTTCACGTTCGTCGCCGCCGACGCGCTCACCATGAAGGTCCGCGAAGGCGGCCGAGTGATCAACGCCGTCGTCCTCGTGGCGACCGGCGTCAACGGCGACGGCCACCGCGAAGTCCTCGGCCTGCAGGTCGCCACCTCCGAGACCAAGACCGCCTGGAACACGTTCTTCGCCGACCTCGTCGCCCGCGGCCTGGCCGGCGTCCGGCTCGTCACCTCCGACGCCCACGCCGGCCTCGTCGAGGCCATCGCAGCGAACCTGCCCGGCGCGATCTGGCAGCGCTGCCGCACCCACTACTCGGCGAACCTGATGTCAGTGACCCCGAAGACGATGTGGCCGGCGGTCAAAGCGATGCTGCACTCGGTCTACGACCCACCCGACGCCGTCTCCGTCGAGGCCCAGTTCGACCGGCTCCTGGACTACACCAGCGACAAACTCCCCGCCGTTGCGGAACACCTCGACGCGGCGCGCGTCGACGTGCTCGCGTTCACCGGCTTCCCCAAGGACGTCTGGACCCAGATCTGGTCCAACAACCCCGCCGAACGCCTGAACAGGGAGATCAGGCGACGCACCGACGCCGTCGGGATCTTCCCCAACCGCGACGCCATCATCCGCCTCGTCGGCGCCGTCCTGGCCGAGCAAACCGACGAATGGGCCGAAGGCCGCCGCTACCTCGGCCTCGACATCCTCACCCGCCGCCGCCTCACCACCGTCCCCAACGAGGAGGTGACAGACCAACTCGCACTGACCGCCTAAACGAAGAACCCGCTACACCACTACGTGGGGCTTGACCCAACGAGCAGAGTACGGCGCCCAGACTCTTGTGACGCTGTCACACGAGTTGACTGCGCGATACGGCAAGGGGTTCGACCGGCCAAACCTGAGCCGGATGGTCAACTTCGCCCGCTGTTTCTCTGATCGCGAGAATGTTGTGACGCTGTCACACAAATTGAGCTGGTCGCACTTCCTGGCACTGCTGCCACTGCGAAGCGACGACGCACGAGCGTTCTACGCCCAGGAGGCGGCTGCCGGGCGGTGGACGGTTCGGGAGCTACGACGCGCTATCCGTCGCAAGGCCTGGGAGCGGCGAGAGATTGCAGACTACCAGCTCGGGCCGGGGTCGATGGTTCCTGCCGACACCTTCAGCGACCCGTACCTGCTCGACTTCCTCGGACTGCACGACGGCTACCTCGAAGCAGACCTGGAAGTGGCGATCCTACGAGACCTCGAAGCGTTCCTGCTGGAGGTCGGCACCGGATTCACATTTGTTGAGCGTCAGAAGCGAATGGTGATCGATGGCAAGGACTTCCACCTCGATCTTCTCCTGTATCACCGACCGCTGAAGCGGCTCGTCGCGGTCGAACTCAAGATCGGCGAGTTCGACGCCCGCCACGAGGGCCAGATGAAGCTCTACTTGAAGTGGCTCAACCGGTACGAACGCCAAGACGGCGAGGAAGCGCCCGTAGGGCTGATCCTCTGCGCAGAAGCCAGCCGCGAACAGGTCGAACTCTTGGAGATGCACAAGGACGGCATCGTCGTCGCGGAGTACTGGACGGCCCTCCCGCCCAAGCACGAACTCGAACTGCGTCTGCAAGCGATGCTCCACGAGGCTCGAGAGCGCCTCGCCCGACGAGAACTACCTTCGACCGAGGAAGACTGAACGAACATCGAGAACGGTGCTCTTCTACCACCTGCGTCTACGCCGCTACGTCGTCATCGAGATCAAGCGAGG
>CAYVWO010000425.1:0-2205 GCA_964455495.1 uncultured Tessaracoccus sp. | reverse complement strand
CGCCCTGCTGCTCGACGAGCCCCTCTCCGCGCTCGACCCCGGGCTGCGCCGTCGCCTCGCCGACGACCTCGCCCTGATCCTGCGCGAGACCCACACCACCGCCGTCTACGTCACGCACGACCCCGACGAGGCCGAGCGCGTCGCCGACCGCGTGGTCACCCTCTCCCCTCCCCCCGCTGGTTGAGCCGGACCCGCGCCGGTCCGTGTCAAAACCGATGGGCCCCGCCACTAAAGATAGGCGACACCTCGTCGCTAAGATTTTGCCCAAATGGGATGAGAGAATGGGGGCCATGCCGAAGATCGCCGCCGCGACCGTCGCCGAGCACCGCGAGAACGTCCTCGCCGCGCTCGTCGACGCCAGCGAGCGCATCCTCCGCGCCGGCGACCCCCTCACCGCGGGGGTCGTGAGCAGCGCGGCGGGGATCGCGCGCAACTCGATCTACCGTTACGTCGAGAGCGTCGACGACCTCCGCGTCCTCGTCCTCGAGCGCTACCTCCCCGGCTGGGAGCGGGCCGTCACGACGGCGCTCGCGCCGCTGGACGACCCCGGCGACCGCGTCGTCGAGTGGGTCCGCGTCAACATCCGCCAGGCGCACCTCACCGGCCACGGCTGGTTCATCACGATGGTGCGCGAGGCGCCCACCTCCGCCGCGATGCAGGACCTGGCGGAGCACGCGCACAACATCATGCGCCACCCGCTTGGCGACGCCTGGCTCCAGCTCACCGGCTCGCCAGATGCCGCCCGCATCCAGTCGTCGCTCACCCTCGGCCTCCTCGGCGCCGCCTTCCAGCAGCTTGGGGCCGGCCTCCCCCTTGACGACGTCACCCGCGCCACCGCGGACGCGACCCGCGCCATCGTCGACGCCGCCCGCACCCCCACCGCTCGTTGAGCCGCGCCGAAGGAGCGTGGGTGCGCGCCTGCGTCGCTTCGCTCCTCGGGGCACGGCTCAAGGAGCGGGAAGGCGCAGGCCTTTCCAGGCCGCGTGGATGCGTTGACCGACGGTGAACGTGCTGCCGAGGGCGACGACGGCCAGCGCCAGGCTCAGCGCCCAGACGGGGGCGCCGAGGCCGACGGCCAGGACGCCGAGCAGCGCGACAACCAGCCGGTCCGTGCGCTCGAACAGGCCCACGGAGGCGTCGACGCCGAAGGCCTCGGCACGGGCTCTCGCGTAGGAGACCAGGAAGCCGAGCGCCAGGCAGGAAAGGGCGAGCCAGAGGATCAGGGCGCGACCGGGCACCATGCCCTCGCCATGTATGGCGAGGTCGCCGCCGACGGCGAGCCTTGGGCCGAAGAACAGGGCCACTGGCGCGTCGCCGGCGGCCCAGACGATGAGGCCGCCGAACACCGCGGCGTCCGCGAGCCTGTCCAGCGTGGAGTCGAGGAACGCGCCGAAGCGGCTCTCCCTGCCCGTGATCCGAGCCAAGGTGCCGTCCAGGCCGTCGCCAAGCAGGAAGAAGGCGACGGCCAGGAAGCCGGCCAGGAAGTGACCCGCGGGAAACAGCGTCAGCGACGCGGCGACGACGCCGAGCGTCCCGACCACCGTGACCGGGACCGGCATCACGCCGACCCCGGCCAGCAAGCGAGCCACCGGCGTCAGCGCCCGCCCGTAGGCGCCTCGGAGAAAGTCCAACACGGAGACGACAGTAGCGGCAGCGCAGAGGCCGGGCCTCGCCGTCTGGCGAGGCCCGGCCTTTGGGCTCGGTTTAGGGGTTTCGACACGCCGGTTCGCTAGCGCTCACGCGGCGGCTCAACCAGCGTGAAGATCAACCGTTGTCGGTCGCCGGCTCGAGCGAAAGCGCGTCGGCCTTCGACACGCCGGTGAACCGGAACGGAAGCTCCGCGCCCTCCTCCGCGACGTCGACCAGGACGATCTGACCCGCGGTCAGCTCGCCGAAGAGGATCTTCTCGGCGAGGATGTCCTCGATGTCGCGCTGGAGCGCGCGACGCAGCGGCCGAGCGCCGAGCACGGGATCGAAGCCACGCTTGGCGATCAACGTCTTCGCCGCGGACGTGAGCTCGATGCCCATGTCCTTGTCCTTGAGCCGCCCCTCGATCTGGGCGACCATCAGGTCCACGATGCGCTCGATATCCGCCTGCGACAGCTGGTGGAAAACGACGACCTCATCGACGCGGTTCAGGAACTCCGGGCGGAAGTGCTGCTTCAGCTCATCCGACACCTTCGCCTTCATCTTCTCGTAGCTGGA
>CAYVWO010000424.1:0-2211 GCA_964455495.1 uncultured Tessaracoccus sp. | reverse complement strand
TCGCCAACTACTGCGGCGACGACACCGAGGCGGAGCCGACGATGCGGGTCGAGATCCCCGTCGACGCGCACCTGCCCGACGATTACGTCGCCTCCGAGCGGCTCCGCTTGGAGATGTACAAGCAGATCGCCGAGATCCGCACCGAGGCGGACGTCGATGCCGTCCGCGCCGAGCTCGCCGACCGCTACGGCGAGCCCCCGGCTCCGGTCGAGGCGCTGCTGGGTGTCGCCCGGCTGAGGAACCTGGCCCGCGAGCACGGCATCCAGGAGATCGTCCCTCAGGGCAAGGTGGTCCGCTTCTCGCCGATGGTCCTCCCGGAGTCGAAGCAGGTGCGGCTGAACCGGCTCTATCCCGGGTCGACGGTTAAGCAGGCCCTCGAGCAGGTGTGGGTGCCGAAGCCCGCCGGCGACTACCTCGCTTGGGCTACCGCCTTCCTGGAGCGAATGCACGCCTGACCGTGGGGTAGTCTGGCGCGGTGCGTTCGCACCGGATTTGAGGAGGACCGACATGTTGCTCACCCGCGTTGTCCCGGCCGTCGCGGCGATGGCCATGCTCGCGGCCTGCAGCCCCACCGCGGGCACGGCGCTGGTGGCCGGCGGCCAGACGGTGTCCGAGGCCGACCTGACGCGCATGACGGAGTCCTGCACGCGGATCGTCGGGCAGGAGATCGCGCGCGCCGACATCGTGAAGATCCTCATCATGGGCGCGGTGTTCGACGAGCTCGCCGCCTCCGCGGGGCAGGACGTGACCGAGGACCAGATCACTCAGATGGCCGGCGAGATCCTGAGCGCCGGAGACGCGATGATGAACGACGTCGACTGCCGCCCCGTCGCGGTCGGCGCGGTCAAGAACCAGCTGCTGAGCCAGGTCGACCCTGACTCGGCCATGGACGTCCTCACGGGGCTCGACGTGCAGATGAACCCCCGCTACGGCCGGTTCACCCCCGGCGAGGACGCGTTGTTCGCCACCACCGGGTCCCTGTCGGTCCCGGCAGATGCCCAGCAGTGAGCTGGAGCGCCTCCGCGAGGTGATGGCGCGGCTGCGGGTCGAGTGCCCGTGGGACGCAAAGCAGACGCACGCGTCGCTGCTTCCGCACCTCATCGAGGAGGCGGGCGAGGTCGTCGACGCCGTCGAGACCGGCACCAGCGAGGACCTCGAGGAGGAGCTCGGCGACCTGCTCCTGCAGGTCTACTTTCACGCGAGGATCGCCGAGGACGAGGGCCGCTTCGACGTCGAGGACGTCGCCCGCGGCATCGCAGACAAGCTGATCCGGCGCCACCCCTACGTCTTCGGCGACGCCGACGTGCCCGCCGACCTCCGCGCCACCTGGGAGCGGCGGAAGCGCGAGGAGAAGGGCCGCAGCTCGTCGCTCGACGGCATCGCCGAGGCCCTCAGCGTCGTCGCCCGCGCCCAGAAGGTGGTGTCCCGGAGCCGCTCTCACGGCGTCGCCGTCGACCTCCCCTCCGAGCCCATCGGGGCCGAGGAGGTGGGCCGGGGCATCGTCGAGCTGGTCGCCAGGGCGCAGGCCAACGGGATCGACGCCGACGCCGCGGCCCGCGATGCGGTGCGCGCGCTCGAGTCCCGAATCCGGGACGCCGAGGCCTCTTGACGTCCCGCAACTGGGGCGGGTGCCCGCGCGGGCCTTGGGGCGGTTAAGCTTCTCCTCGGAAGAGCACACTCTTTGAAAGGGAGCTTCATGGCATCCATCGAATTCATTCAGGCGCGCGAGATCCTCGATTCCCGCGGCAACCCGACCATCGAGGTCGAGGTCGAGCTTGACTCGGGCGCCAGCGGCCGCGCCGCGGTCCCCTCGGGTGCCTCGACCGGCGCCTTCGAGGCCGTCGAGCTGCGCGACGGCGACAAGGGCCGTTACGGGGGCAAGGGCGTCCTCACGGCCGTCAAGAACGCCACCGAGGTCATCGGTGAGGAGATCCTTGGCCTCGAGGCCGACTGCCAGCGTGCCGTCGACCAGGCGATGCTCGAGCTCGACGGCACCGACAACAAGGCAAAGCTCGGCGCCAACGCCATCCTCGGCGTCTCGCTCGCCGTCGCGCACGCCGCGGCCGAGGAGGCGGGCCTCCCGCTGTACAAGTACGTCGGCGGCCCCAACGCCCACGTCCTGCCCGTGCCCATGATGAACATCCTGAACGGTGGGTCGCACGCCGACTCCAACGTCGACATCCAGGAGTTCATGATCGCCCCGATCGGCGC
>CAYVWO010000423.1:0-2217 GCA_964455495.1 uncultured Tessaracoccus sp. | reverse complement strand
CGCCCTCGTTGACGCCCACGTGCGGATCCACGAGGGGGAGTACGTCACCGTCGTCTCAGCACCCGGCCCGGCGCGGCGCGCCAGGTTGCCGACGAGGTGCCGTGGGCGATCACTCCGCAGGACGTCGCGCAGGTGCAGGTCATCCCGCCGCCGGACCCGCGGACGCTGCGCGAGTCCGTCGACGGCGACCTGTCGACGCTGCTGCTGGCGCTGGCCGGGATCTGCCTGTTCATCGGCGCGGTGGGCATCGCGAACACGACCCTGGTGGCCGTGATGGAGCGCACGCCGGAGATCGGGCTGCGCCGCTCCCTCGGCGCGCGCAGCAGACACATCTTCGCGCAGATCATCACCGAATCGAGCGTGCTCGGCGTCCTTGGCGGGCTCATCGGGGCGACCCTCGGGGTGTTCGCAATCCTGGTCGTGTCGCTGGCCCAGGGGTGGACCCCGGTCCTCGCCCCGGGCCTGGTCATCGCCGCCCCGGCCATCGGCTTGGTCGTCGGCGCCCTCGCGGGCGTCCAGCCGAGCTGGCAGGCCTCGCGCATCCAGCCGACGGAGGCGCTGCGCCGCTGACGTGCGGAGGGCCCGCCCCGCCGGGAGGCGAGACGGGCCCTGAGCGGACGGCGTCAGCGGATGTCGAAGCGGTCCAGGTCGGCGACCTTGGCCCAGGCGGCGACGAAGTCGTCGACGAACTTGGTCGTCGCGTCGTCGGAGGCGTACACCTCGGCGAGGGCGCGCAGCTCGGAGTTCGAGCCGAACACCAGGTCGGCCCGGGTGCCGGTCCACCTGACCTCACCCGTCGCCTCGTCGAAGCCCTCGAACGTGCGCGACTCCTCGTCGATCGAGCGCCACTGGGTGTTCAGGTCCAGCAGGTTCACGAAGAAGTCGTTGGTGAGCACGCCCGGGCGGTCCGTGAACACGCCGCGGTTGGAGCCATCCCAGTTCGCGCCGAGCACGCGCAGGCCGCCGACGAGCACCGTCATCTCCGGCGCGGACAGCGTGAGCAGGTTGGCCCGGTCCACCAGCAGCTGCTCGGCCGGCAGGCCCAGACCGCGCGCGGACTCGTAGTTGCGGAAGCCGTCTGCGGGCGGGTTCAGGTACTCGAACGACTCGACGTCGGTCTGGTCCTGGGAGACATCCGTGCGGCCCGGGGTGAACGGGACCTGCACCTCGCGCCCGGTCGCGGCGGCCGCCTGCTTCACGCCGACGTTGCCGGCGATGATCACCAGGTCCGCCAGGGAGACCTGCTTGCCGCCCTCGGCCGAGGCGTTGAACTCGGCCTGGATGCCCTCCAACACGCCGAGCACGCTGGCGAGCTGCTCGGGCCGGTTGACCTCCCAGCTGCGCTGCGGCTCCAGCCGGATGCGGCCGCCGTTGGCGCCGCCGCGCTTGTCGCTGCCGCGGAACGACGACGCCGCCGCCCACGCCGTCGACACCAGCGCGCTGATGCTGAGGCCCGACTCGGCTACCCTCCGCTCGAGCGCCGCGACGTCGGAGGCGTCGATCAGCTCGTAGGTGCGGGCCGGGATCGGGTCCTGCCACAGCAGGTCCTCCTGCGGAACCTCCGCGCCCAGGTAGCGCGACTTCGGGCCGAGGTCGCGGTGGGTCAGCTTGAACCATGCGCGCCGGTAGGCCTCGGTGAAGGCCGCCTGGTCGTTGCGGAAACGCAGCGAGATCTCGCGGTAGATCGGGTCCTCGCGCAGCGAGATGTCCGTGGTCAGCATGCGGGGCTCGCGGCGGCCGTCTCCCTGCGCCATCGGCACCATGTCGTCGCCGCCGCCGTCCTTCGGTCGCCAGTGGAGGTGGCCGCCCTCGCCCGTGACGCACTCCCACTCGTAGGCGAACAGGATGTGGAAGAACTCGTTGTCCCAGCGGGTGGGGTGGTAGGTCCAGGTGACCTCGAGCCCCGAGCCGATCGCGTCGTTGCCGTGGCCCGTGCCGAAGCCGGACTTCCAGCCGAGGCCCATCTGCTCCATCGGCGCGCCCTCCGGAGCCTCGCCGACGTGGTCGCCCTCGGGGGCCGCGCCGTGCGTCTTGCCGAAGGTGTGGCCGCCGGCGATCAGCGCCACGGTCTCCTCGTCGTCCATCGCCATGCGCGCGAAGGTCTCGCGGATCTGGACGGCCGCGGCCACCGGGTCGGGGTTCGCCTGCGGGCCCTCGGGGTTGACGTAGATCAGGCCCATCATGGTGGCGCCCAGCGGCTTGGCCAGCTCGTCGCCG
>CAYVWO010000422.1:1505-2233 GCA_964455495.1 uncultured Tessaracoccus sp. | reverse complement strand
GAGGAGACCACATGGCAGCGCCCCGCATCCTTCCGTCCGCGGACCTCGACGACGGCGTCAGCATCGGCGACGGCTCGTCCATCTGGCACCTGGCACAGGTGCGGGCGGGCGCGGAGATCGGGCGGAACGTCGTCGTCGGGCGCGGGGCCTACGTCGGCTCCGGGGTGCATGTCGGCGACAACTGCAAGATCCAGAACTACGCCCTGGTCTACGAGCCCGCGCACCTGGAGGACGGCGTGTTCGTCGGGCCCGCCGCGGTGCTGACCAACGACACGTTCCCGCGCGCCATCAACCCCGACGGCACGCCGAAGAGCGCCCACGACTGGGACCCGGTGGGGGTGACGCTCCGCGAGGGCTGCGCCATCGGCGCCCGCGCCGTGTGCGTCGCGCCCGTCACCGTCGGACGCTGGGCGACGGTGGCCGCGGGCTCCGTCGTCACCAAGGACGTCCCAGACTTCGCGCTGGTCGCGGGCGTCCCTGCCCGCCGGATCAAGTGGGTGGGCCGCTCCGGCTTCCCGCTCGAGCGGACCGGCGACAACACATTCACGGACCCGCACACCGGGGACACGTTCATCCAGGACGGCGAGACCCTGCGCATGGAAGAGGCACTCTGATGAAGATCGTCGTGGCCGGGACCGGCTACGTGGGCATGTCGATGGCCGTGCTCCTCGCGCAGCACCACGAGGTGGTCGCCGTGGACATCGTGCCCGAGCGTGTGGCGCAGGTGA
>CAYVWO010000422.1:0-1495 GCA_964455495.1 uncultured Tessaracoccus sp. | reverse complement strand
CAATCGCCGGGTGTCCCCCATCGAGGACGCCGAGCTGTCCCACTACCTGGAGCACGTGCCGCTCACGCTCGCGGCGACGACGGACGCGGGCGCCGCGTACGCCGACGCGGACTTCATCGTGATCGCCACTCCCACGAACTACGACCCGGACACGAACCGGTTCGACACCACCACCGTCGACTCGGTCGCCGCGCACGCCCTAGCCGTTGCGCCCGAAGCGACGATCGTGGTCAAGTCCACGGTCCCCGTCGGCTTCACCGAGGACCTGAGGGAGCGGCACCCGGGGGCGCACATCTTCTTCTCGCCCGAGTTCCTCCGGGAGGGGCGCGCGCTGCACGACAACCTCCACCCGTCGCGCATCGTCGTCGGCGACACCGGCCCCCGCGGCGAGCGGTTCGCCGCGCTGCTGCTGGAGGGCGCCGTCACGAAGGACGTCCCCGTCCTGCTGACCGACGCCACCGAGGCCGAGGCGATCAAGCTGTTCGCCAACACCTACCTCGCGCTGCGCGTCGCCTACTTCAACGAGCTCGACACCTATGCCGTCTCGCGGGGCTTGAGCAGCGCGCAGATCATCGAAGGCGTGGGCCTCGATCCGCGCATCGGCAGCCACTACAACAACCCGTCGTTCGGCTACGGCGGGTACTGCCTGCCGAAGGACACCAAGCAGCTCCTCGCGAACTACAGCGACGTGCCCCAGAACCTGATCGCCGCCGTCGTCGACGCGAACCGCACGCGCAAGGACTTCATCGCCCAGGACATCCTGAGCCGCAACCCGCGCGTGGTCGGCGTCTACCGGCTGGTGATGAAGGCCGGCTCGGACAACTTCCGCCAGTCCGCCATCCAGGGGATCATGAAGCGGATCAAGGCCAAGGGCGTCGAGGTGGTCGTGTACGAGCCGAGCCTCGATGCCGCGGAGTTCTTCCACTCGGAGGTCATCCGCGACCTCGACGAGTTCAAGCGCCGGGCCGACGTCATCGTCGCCAACCGCCTGACGCCCGTCCTCTCCGACGTCGCGGAGAAGATCTACACGCGCGACCTGTACGGCCGCGACTGAGACGCTCGCCGACGGCCGGGCCGGGCCGCCGGCCGGGCCCTGGATAGACTGACGGCGACCCCTCAAGGAGACTCAATGAGCAACGCGTTCATCCCGCCCGCCAAGCCGATCATCGGCGACGAGGAGCGTGAGGCCGTCGACCGGGTGCTGCGCTCCGGCATGATCGCCCAAGGCCCGGAGGTGGCCGCGTTCGAGGCCGAGTTCTCCGCGCACTTCGGGCTCGGGCGGGCCTGCGTGGCCGTGAACTCCGGCACCTCGGGCCTGCATCTGGGCCTGTTGTCGAGCGGCATCGGCGCGGGCGACGAGGTGATCGTCCCGTCGTTCACGTTCGCGGCGACGGCGAACTCGGTTGCGCTGACCGGAGCCACCCCCGTCTTCGCCGACATCGCCCTGGACGACTTCACGCTCGACCCCGCCTCGGTCGAGGCCGCGATCACCGAG
>CAYVWO010000421.1:0-2239 GCA_964455495.1 uncultured Tessaracoccus sp. | reverse complement strand
AGTTGCTGCATCACGACCTCCTCCGCTATCCGTAGCGCCGTCATCCGGTGTGCCATGTCCTTGAGATAAGTCTCCCTCGAAGAGGACGTCTTGGCCAGCAGCAACGGGCGGTTCGCCTCGATCTGCCGCGCCAGCTCGGTGATCTGGCCCTGCGCCTGCTGGCCCAGCTCGGTGAAGAACCGAGCCGGGTCGTCCAGGCTCTGGAACCGCTCGGGCGCGTGGGTCTTCCAGTGCCGCATCGCCTGCGCCCCGTACTTGTTCATGGTCTGCTCCCTCCACCCCGGTCGCGGTTTCGGCCGCGTCGGTGATCTGCTCGTCGGCGGTCTGCTCGTCCAGCCCCCACAGGTCGAACTCGAGCTGACCGGGCGGCGCTTTCCGGCTCCTGCGGGCCATCGGTCATCACCTCCACACCTGTGCCGTCGTTGCTGCCACCGCCGACCGCAGCTCGCGGCTACGGATCAGCGGTCGGTGAGATAGGTGTGGCTCAGGAGCCATTCGCGCCTCGTTCCAGCAGCGCCTCGATCTCGACCCGATCGGCCTTCAGTCGCTCGCCGTCGTCGCGCTTCGTCCACGGGCGCAGATCGGTGATGATCGGCGGGGCCGAGCGCAGCAGCGTGACCGCCGTGCCGAACGGGAGGGTGCGGATGCGCTCGGGCGGCATGATCGCTATGCGCCTGACCGAGCGTTGATTCGACCGGGTGCCGTGGTCGCCCAAGGTCACACTGTCGGTGAACTCGTCGCGCTCCCCGATCAGGGCGGAGAGGTCTTGCAGATCACGGGAGTTGGATGCGCCGCCGAGGATGACTTTGGTGATCGCCGCATCCCAGATCGCGTTGGCCTGATTCTCGCTCCACCGATCCCGCGCCTGGGCGAGGCTCTGGAGCACCGGCATCGCGGTGATGCCCGTTCCGCCTCCCTCCGACATGAGCGTCGGCAGGCTCGGCAGCGGGCTGAGGTTGGCGATCTCATCCAAGGCGAGCAGCAGGGGCGGGTCGAGACGCGCGCCGGGTGAGCGTGCCGCCACGCGACGGGCAGCCTCGACGAGGTCTTCCACGAACGCCGCCACGAGCGCGGCACTCGCACCCGCGCCCGCGCCGGTGGCGAGCAGATAGAGGGTGCCGCGCGAGAGGATAAACTTCTCCGGGTCGAACTCCTCGCCCTCGCCCGGCGAGACCGCATCGAGCACGCGCGGGTCGGCCAGGGCGCTCAGCGACAGTGACACGCCCTGCCAGATCGAGTCGCGCGTCCTCGGGTCGGCGTCGATCATCGCCTCCAGCGACTCGGCCCAGCCGCCCGCCGCCAGCGGGCTGTTCGTCAAGATCGCCACCGCGTCGGCGGCGGCCGTCGGGTCGAGCGTCCACCGGAACAACTCCGATGGTGGCCGGTGGTCGATCGCGGCCGCGTGCAGCAGGGCTTGCAACGCCGAGCGCGTCTTGCCCTCCCAGAACCCGCCGCCCTCCACACCGCCAGAGGACAGGCCGGTGGCCGAGGCGAGGCCGGTCGCGCGGATCATCGCCGTCAGCGGATCTTCGCACCCCCTGATCGGCGACCAGCGCAGCCCGGCCGGGATGCCCTCGGCCAGATGCTGCGGGTCGAACACCGCCGTCGGGCCGATGCGCTGTCTTGCGCGCAGGCTCGCGGTGAGGTTGTCCGGGCGTGTCGAGGTTGCGACCACGCCGCCGGGGGCATCCAAGATCGACGGCACGACGATCTGGAGAGATTTCCCGCTTCGCGGCGGGCCGATGACCAGCAGGGAGTCTTCCACGCTCGCCCACACGTCAAGCCCATGCGAGGTACCGATCCGGTAGCCAACGTCGGACGGTGCGGGGTGCTCCAGCGAGGGACGGAGATTGCCCGCCCGCGCGAGCAGCGCCTTGGTGGAGGCGGCCTGAGCGACGTCCTGTTTTGTTGCCGTTCCGGGCAGTCGGTGCGGGTCTTGCGCGCTCTTGTGTGACTGGCGGCGCAGGAGTGTCCAGACCCAGGTGATCGCCGCCCCCAGCAGGCCGATCAGGACGACCGCGACGATCCAGTAGGCGACGACGTTCAGGCCCTCGGCGTCCAGCGCGGTCGCCGGGTCGCCAGGGTTGAACAGCACGCCGACTCCGGCGGCGGGGCCGGCTCCGGGTTGGGCGGTGCCGGTGAGGAACGCGGCGACCGACCCGGCCGCGCGCAACAGCAGCGCGAGCGCGAACACGCCGATCAGCCCGATCATGGCGGCGTTGGTCAGCTCGTCACCGAA
>CAYVWO010000420.1:0-2242 GCA_964455495.1 uncultured Tessaracoccus sp. | reverse complement strand
GTCGAGTACATGGACGTGTCCCCGCGCCAGATGGTGTCCATCGCCACCGCGCTGATCCCGTTCCTCGAGCACGACGACGCGTCGCGCGCCCTCATGGGCGCCAACATGCAGCGTCAGGCCGTCCCGCTGATCCGCAACGAGGCCCCCTTCGTAGGCACCGGCATGGAGTACCGCGCGGCCGTCGACGTCGGCGACGTCACCCTGGCCAAGAAGCCGGGCGTCGTCAGCTCCGTCTCGGCGGACCTGCTCGAGGTGGCCAACGACGACGGCACGTACATCAGCTACAAGCTGGACAAGTTCGTGCGCTCGAACGCCGGCACCTGCATCAACCAGCGCCCGCTGGTCGGCCCCGGCGACCGCGTCGAGGTCGGCACCCCGCTGGCCGACGGCCCCTGCACCGATCAGGGCGAGCTCGCGCTCGGCAAGAACCTCCTCGTGGCGTTCATGCCGTGGGAGGGCCTCAACTACGAGGACGCGATCATCCTCTCGCAGCGCATCGTCCAGGACGACGTGCTGACCTCGATCCACATCGAGGAGTACGAGGTCGACGCCCGCGACACCAAGCTGGGCGCCGAGGAGATCACCCGCGAGATCCCGAACGTCTCCGACGAGATGCTTGCGGACCTCGACGAGCGCGGCATCATCCGCATCGGCGCCGAGGTCTCCGCCGGCGACATCCTCGTCAACAAGGTCACCCCCAAGGGTGAGACCGAGCTGACCCCGGAAGAGAGACTGCTGCGCGCCATCTTCGGCGAGAAGGCCCGCGAGGTCCGCGACACGTCCCTCAAGGTGCCCCACGGCGAGTCCGGCACCGTCATCGGCGTGCGCGTCTTCAACCGCGAGGACGACGACGAGCTGCTGCCCGGCGTCAACCAGCTGGTCCGCGTGCACGTCGCGCAGAAGCGCAAGATCTCCGACGGCGACAAGCTCGCCGGCCGCCACGGCAACAAGGGCGTCATCTCGAAGATCCTCCCCGTCGAGGACATGCCGTTCCTCGAGGACGGCACCCCCGTCGACATCGTGCTCAACCCGCTTGGCGTACCGTCGCGAATGAACGTCGGACAGGTCCTCGAGAACCACCTCGGGTGGATCGCGAAGACCGGCTGGGACGTCACCGGCATCCAGGAGGCCTGGGCGGAGCGCCTGCGCGACGTCGGCCTCGGCCGCGTCGAGGGCAACGCCAAGGTCGCGACCCCGGTGTTCGACGGCGCCAACGAGGGTGAGATCGCGGGCTTGCTCGACAACTCGCTCGAGACCCGCGACGGCTACCGCCTGATCGACCAGACCGGCAAGGCGCGCATCTTCGACGGTCGCACCGGTGAGCCGTATGCCGAGAAGATCGGCGTCGGCTACATGTACATGCTGAAGCTGCACCACCTGGTCGACGACAAGATCCACGCGCGCTCGACCGGCCCGTACTCGATGATCACCCAGCAGCCGCTGGGCGGTAAGGCGCAGTTCGGCGGCCAGCGCTTCGGCGAGATGGAGGTGTGGGCTCTCGAGGCCTACGGCGCAGCTTGGGCGCTGCAGGAGCTGCTCACCATCAAGTCGGACGACGTGCCGGGCCGCGTCAAGGTCTACGAGGCCATCGTCAAGGGCGAGAACATCCCCGAGCCGGGCATCCCTGAGTCGTTCAAGGTGCTCGTCAAGGAGATGAAGTCGCTGTGTCTGAACGTCGAGGTGCTCTCCGACGACGGCCGGGTCATCGACTTGCGCGAGTCTGAGGACGACATCCGGGCGTCCGAGGACTTCGGGATCGACCTCGGTCGCCGCCCGGGCGCGGACAACTTCATGGACGTCGGCGAAGTCTGAGTCGAACAACTCAGTCAATAACCAGAGACAACTCGGACTTTTACGGCACCTACTGCCTCAACAAGTAGGGGAAAGAGAAGCAACGTGCTGGACGTGAACTTCTACGACGAGCTGCGGATCGGCCTCGCGAGCGCCGAGCAGATCCGCGAATGGTCGCACGGCGAGGTCAAGAAGCCGGAGACCATCAACTACCGCACGCTCAAGCCCGAGCGCGACGGCCTCTTCTGCGAGAAGATCTTCGGCCCCACCCGGGACTGGGAGTGCTACTGCGGCAAGTACAAGCGCGTGCGCTTCAAGGGCATCATCTGCGAGCGCTGTGGCGTCGAGGTGACCCGCTCCAACGTGCGCCGCGAGCGCATGGGCCACATCGAGCTCGCCTCGCCGGTTACGCACATCTGGTACTTCAAGGGCGTCCCCAGCCGCCTCGGCT
>CAYVWO010000419.1:0-2264 GCA_964455495.1 uncultured Tessaracoccus sp. | reverse complement strand
TGAAGATCCGCGTCCAGGAGAGCCCGGTCATGCTCGCCATGATCCGTGCAATGGGCGGCAACCCCACTCCGATGGCCTACGGCGAGGTCTACACCGGCCTGCAGTCCGGCGTCATCGACGGTGCCGAGAACAACGAGCTGTCCTACTTCAGCCAGAAGCACTACGAGGTCGCCCCGTACTTCAGCTACAGCCGCCACCTGGTCGGCGCCGACTTCGTGATCATCAACACGAACACGCTGAACAAGATGTCCGCCGAAGACCGCGCCGCGTTCGACGCCGCCTGGAAGGGCGCGTGGGAGCAGCACACCTCGCAGTGGAAGACCGACACCGAGAAGGCCGTCGCCGACACCAAGGCCGGCGGCGCGACGTTCGCCGAGGCCGACGCGGCCGCCTACCCCCAGGCCCTCGCCCCGCTGAAGGACAAGTTCCTCGCCAGCGACGTGAGCAAGGCCATGTACGACAAGATCCAGGCCGCCAAGTAAGTCCAGGCCCGTCCCGGACGCCGCGGCCGTCGGTCCACGCACCGACGGCCGGGGCGTCCGGGACCCTCACCTGTGGGGCACGGACAGGTGCCCACACTCTCAACCTCGGAGCGGAGGAAGCGTGACCACCAACCCACCGGCAGCGAGGGGCTTCGTCGGGGCCCTCGACGCCGTCCGTCGCATCATCGTCAAGATCCTCGGCGCGATCTGCATCGTGCTGTTCGTGGCCCTGGTCCTGATCGTCATCTGGCAGGTGTTCACGCGCCAGGTCCTCAACAACTCGGCCCCCTGGACCGAGGAGGCCGCCCGCTACACCTTCGTGGTGCTGGCCATCTTCTCGGCCGCCTTCGTGTTCGGTGAGCGCGGCCACATCGCCGTGGAGATGCTCGTCGAGAAGTTCGGCCTGGGCGCCCAGAAGGTGATGGTCGCCATCATCGAGCTCACCGTCATGTTCTTCATCGGGTCGGTCTTCGTGTTCGGCGGCTGGCTGCTGGCGCAGAACGCCATGAACCAGACCCTGTCCGCGATCCCCCTCACGTTCGGGCAGGTGTACATGGTGATGCCCGTCGCCGGCGTGATCATCCTCTTCTTCGGCCTGACGCGGATCGTCAACGTGCTCGCCGGCGTCGAGGCCCCCTTCCCGGTCAGCGACGAGATGGAGGAGGCGATCTGATGGACCCCATCCTGCTCGCCACCATCGTGCTGATCGGTGGGCTCGCCATCGGCATCGCCCTGGGCATCCCCGTGGCCGTGTCCATGGGCCTGCCGTCGATGCTGGCCATCCTGATCCTCCTCGGTGACTTCAACGGCGCCGCGCTCACCTCGGCCCAGAAGGTCATCGCCGGCAGCGACTCGTTCGCCCTGCTCGCCATCCCGTTCTTCGTGCTCGCGGGCGGGTTGATGAACACGGGCGGCATCGCCCAACGGTTGATCGACCTGGCGCTCGTCCTCGCCGGACGCCTCCCCGCCTCGCTCGCCCAGACCACCGTGGTCGCCAACGCGATGTTCGGCACCGTCTCGGGCGCCTCGGTCGCCTCGGCCGCCGCCGTCGGCACCGTGCTGTCCCCGTCCATGAAGAAGGAGGGCTACGACCCCGCCTGGGCCGCCATGGTCAACGGCATGTCGTCGCCCGCCGGCATGCTGCTGCCGCCGTCGAACACGTTCATCGTGTACTCGCTGGTGTCCAGCACGTCCGTCGGTGCCCTGTTCATGGCCGGCGTCGGCCCGGGCCTGGTCTGGGTAATCGTCTGCCTCATCATGGTCGCGCTGTACGCCCGCAAGCACCCCGAGCTGAAGTCGACCCGGCAGCGCCCGACGATCAGCCAGGCGCTGATGACCTTCCTGAAGGCGCTCCCGGCGCTGCTGATGATCTTCATCGTCATCGGCGGCATCCTGATCGGCTGGTTCACCGCCACCGAGTCCGCCGTGATCGCGGTGCTGTACTCCTTCTTCCTCGGCCTCATCCAGCGGACGCTGCCGCTGAAGTCCCTGCCCGGGATCTTCCTCGAGGCCTCCAAGGTGACCGGCATCATCATGCTGCTGATCGGCATGTCCGGCATCCTCGGCTGGGTGCTCGCCCTGGCGCGCATCCCGCAGCTGGTCTCGTCCGGCCTGCTGGGGGTCTCCGACAACGCCATCGTCGTGCTGCTGATCATCATGGTCGTCATGCTGCTGGCGGGCACCGTCATGGACCCGACCCCGGCCATCCTGATCTTCACGCCGATCTTCCTGCCGCTGGCCCAGAGCTATGGGGTGCACCCGGTGCACTTCGGCATCATCATG
>CAYVWO010000418.1:0-2269 GCA_964455495.1 uncultured Tessaracoccus sp. | reverse complement strand
TGGTCGCGGTGGCGGCGGGAGTACTGGGTCAAGGGCGAGACGTCCGGGCATCACCAGGCCGTGGTGAGCGTCGCCGCGGACTGCGACGGCGACACCCTGCTCGTCACCGTCCGGCAGACGGGCGCCGCGTGCCACACCGGCAACCGCACCTGCTTCTTCACGGAGCTGACCGCCGAGGACGCCCAGTGATCATCCAGCCCTCGCAGGCGGAGTTCCTCGAACTCGCCGCCGACCGCCGCGTCATCTCCGTCTACGCCAAGCTGCTGGCCGACGACCTCACCCCCGTCGCGCTGTACCGCCAGCTCTGCGGCGAGCGGGAGGGGACCTTCCTCCTCGAGTCCGCCGAGTCCGGCGTGTGGTCGCGGTACTCGTTCGTCGGCGTCAACACCGCCGCCACCCTTACGGAGCGCGACGGCCGCGCCGCCTGGCTTGGCCGCGAGCTCGTCGGCATCCCCGAGGGCGGCGACCCCCTCGCGGTGCTCGGCGAGGTGCTCTCCGAGCTGGCAACGCCGTCGACCCCCGGGCTGCCGCCGTTCCACGCCGGCATGGTCGGCTACCTCGGGTACGACGTCGTCCGCCGCCTCGAGCGCCTCCCGGAGACCACCGTCGACGACCTTCACGTCCCCGAGCTGACCATGATGCTCGCCAGCGAGGTCGCCGTCCTCGACCACCACCGCGGCGAGGTGTGGCTGATCGCC
This sequence comes from uncultured Tessaracoccus sp., assembly GCA_964455495.1. Classification (GTDB taxonomy): domain Bacteria; phylum Actinomycetota; class Actinomycetes; order Propionibacteriales; family Propionibacteriaceae; genus Arachnia. Next base: position 1,571 of record CAYVWO010000418.1, on the reverse strand, counting down.
AACGCCATCAACTACAACGCCAGCGACGAGGGCGTCGAGCGCGCCTACGTCGGCGCCGTCGCCGCCGTCGAACGCATGGCCGAGGCGCTGCGGCAGCCCCGCGAGGCGCTCGTCGTCGAGGAGGGCGAGGCGCGGCCGCCCGAGATCCGGCGTCAGCGCACCTCCGAGGAGTACCAGGCACTGGTCGAGAGGGCCAAGGAGGAGATCCGCGCGGGCGAGGCGTTCCAGATCGTGGTGTCGCAGCGCTTCGACGTACCCACCGACGCCGACGCCCTCCAGGTCTACCGCGCGCTCCGCCTCACCAACCCCAGCCCGTACCTGTATCTGCTGCGGCTGCCCGGGTTCGCCGTCGTCGGCTCCAGCCCCGAGGCCCTCGTGACGGTGACCGACGGCGTGGCCACCACGCGGCCGATCGCCGGCTCGCGCCCCCGCGGCGCCACGCCCGACGAGGATCGCAGGCTGGCCGACGAGCTGGTCGCCGACCCCAAGGAGAAGGCCGAGCACCTCATGCTGGTGGACCTCGGCCGCAACGACCTCGGCCGCATCTGCGAGCCCGGGAGCGTCACCGTGCACGAGTTCATGAAGGTGCGGCGCTACTCGCACATCATGCACCTCGAGGCCGCCGTCTCGGGGCGCGTGGCGGAGGGCCGCTCGGCGCTCGAGGCCGTGCTCGCGTGCTTCCCGGCTGGCACGCTCTCAGGCGCGCCGAAGGTGCGCGCCATGGAGATCATCGACGAGTTGGAGCTCAGCCGCCGCGGACTCTACGGCGGGGTCGTCGGCTACTTCGACTTCGCGGGCAACGCCGACGTCGCCATCGCCATCCGCACCGCGCTCATGGCCGACGGCGTGGCGCACGTCCAGGCGGGGGCCGGGATCGTGGCCGACTCGGTGCCGGAGCTGGAGGATGCGGAGTGCTCGCACAAGGCGCGCGCCGTGATCTCGGCGATCGGGCGCGCCGAGGCGATGAGCCCGCGGTGATCGGCCGGGCTCCGGTCACGCTCGTCGCCGCGGCGGGGGCCGTGACGGCCGGCATCGCGGCGCAGGCCGCGTCGTCGCCGGTCGGATCGCTGGCCTGGGCGGCGGCCGCGGGCATCGGGCTCTCCCTCATGTTGCGCGGTGCCGGGCTGCGCGTCGTCGGCGTTCTCCTCACCGCGATCGCGGTGATGGGCGCGGGCTGGTCGGTGCAGGCCGGACAGTGGGTGGCCGCGGCGGGCTTTGCGGTCGCCGCCGTCGCATCGCTGGGGCTCGTGGTGTGGGGGCCGGGCTGGCGGTCCAACCGCGGGTCCGGAGGGGGGCGCGCGCTCGACCCCTGGGCCGCTATGGACAAGGGCGAGGACCCCACCGACGCGCCGACCGATGAACAGGACATGCGCCCGCCCGGCGGGACCGGGTAGGCTCGGCGGGACGTATCCCGCTCACGAAAGGTTCGGCTCATGGCGCGTACCCCGAAGTACTACCACCACGGCCGCAGCCCCGCTGCCTGGGCCGGATCCATCCTCGTCGCCGTCGGTTTCACCATTGCCGCTGTGGCCGCGATGCTCGGCCCGGCATGGCTGTGGGTCATCGTCGGC
>CAYVWO010000417.1:1169-2273 GCA_964455495.1 uncultured Tessaracoccus sp. | reverse complement strand
GCCCGGGCAAAGGGCTTGTCAAATCAACCTCGCCGCGGGCCAACTGGCCGCGGGCCTTGGCCGACAGTCGGTCGCCCAGTCCCGCATCGACTAGTGCCCGAATCCATGATCCGCAGCGATTCTGAATCATGTGCGGTTCGATGTCGTCTTCGGTTCTGGCATCCTCGTGGGCGGCCACCGTCAACGGACCAGGAACCCGGGCCGCGACCCGTCGAAGCGATTCGAGAGCCTGCTCTCGGGTGACGGTGCTGCGCGGCCCCTCACCGGGGATCACGTCTAAAACGGCCTCGGCCCAAGGCCAGCTTCCATCGCGATCAACCGAGTAACGCAGCAGGTCCCGGGCCTTGGCATGGATGTCGCTCCAGATGCCCAGCCGATTACGGACCGTCGCAGCGCTCGGCAGCCCGCGGTCCTGAGTGAACTGGTCAAACCCGCCATACCCGTACACCGGAAGGTCCGTCCGCAGGAACTCCACGACGCTCGCCCATAGCTCGGCATCGCCGATGACTGGGCGCAACCCTCCTCGATCGCGAACATGACCGCTCAATCCGGCCATGGCGAGCGCGTCGTTCCAGCTGGGAAACCGGATGGCGATGGTCTGCTTCCCCGGAAGGCCCCGCTCGGCCGCCCACGCCGTGTAGTCATCGCCCGTAAGGCTCTCGGTCTGCGCACCCCACTCTGCAAGCGCAGCCAGCAGCTCTTCATCGCTTACCCGCCCCGTCTCGCCCTGGTAGACACGGGTCTCATGAACCGCGCGTCGGTGTTCCAGCGCCGCTCGGGTTGTCTCGATGTCCGCATCGACCCACTCGGCGATCTCCTCGACCGTGAGTTCGGGGTGCGTCAGCGAGATCCCGTAGACATGCCGGGCCACCCGCCGACGTCTGCGGTCCGCCTGTGCCTTCTGCTCAAGCCTCAGCTCCCTGGTCTTCACGCCTCGCGATGCGGCGATCTGACGCGCCCGCTCCCGTGAGAACCCGAACTCATCGCCCATCTCCTGCAGCGTGTATCCCGCTTGGAGGCCCGTGACAACAAGTTCGTCCCGGCGCTCCTTCTTCTGCGCTTCGGTGAAGGAATCGACCCAGTCGCGCCAATCGTCGCGGTCCA
>CAYVWO010000417.1:859-1159 GCA_964455495.1 uncultured Tessaracoccus sp. | reverse complement strand
TTCGGGCGCCACAAACGCCAAGGGTGCCGCGGCGGCCGCCCTCCGCCCTTTCGGGGCAGTGTCCGGCGCCGTCGCCAGGGGCGGCTCCGTCCGCGCTCCTGGGGCGCCCGCGCCATCGAACGGGAGGGTCGGCAGCGCATCGACGATGGCCATCGTCTCGACGGAGACCCGGACCACGCGGCCGATCAGGTCGACGATGTAGCGCGGGTCGCCGTGCTCGCGCGACCAGTCGTTCGGGTCGTTGACGATGCCCGATGCCTTGTCTGTCCTCACCCAGTAGCGGTCGATGATCCACTCCAG
>CAYVWO010000417.1:0-849 GCA_964455495.1 uncultured Tessaracoccus sp. | reverse complement strand
GGGATCCCGGAGATGGTCACGCTGGGGCTGTAGATCAGCCTCGACTTGTCCGTCTTGGACGCGAAACGCATCTTCTTCGCGCCGACGGCGAACGTCTCGTACTCGTCGGCGTCCGCCGGGGCGGTTACGTGTTCAGTCAAGGGCCAAGGCTCGACGTCCTCGTAGCCAATGTGGAGGTCCATCAGTTGTTTGCCCGCATCGGCGAAGGCCCGGAAGTCAGCGAGATCCGACGCGAGCGGGATCCGCGGCAGCATCTTCCTCAGGTCGGCCGCGAACCGCTTCCTGTACTGCTGCGAATGCAGCACCCCGTAGACGTAGTGGAAGATGTCGTCTTTGGCGATGCCCTCACCGAAGGCCGCTCGGAAGTGGGCCAGGGCAGAGTCCGTGATGTTGTCCACCCGCCGGTAGCCATCGAACAGTTCCTCGTCGCCGAACAACGCGTCGTAGTCCGCGCGCTTCGGTCCAGGCTCGTAGGTCCAGCGCGGGTAGAACTGCCCGCTGTTTGAGCCATACATCGCCAGGTCGGGGATCTGGCCAGTCGCGACCAAGCTGAAGGGTTTGGGCGCTCCGGGAGCGAGGCAGTAGAAGCCCGAGTTCGCAGTCGTCCCAGTCGGGAAGAAGCGAGCCATTTTGCCTGGCCGGTGGTTGAAGACGGGATCAAAGTAGAGGAGCTGCCCCGTAAACGGCCGGTACATCGACGGTCGGAGTGAACCGCGATACTCGTGCGACTCCCCGCGCAGCGCGCGAGGCTTGAGGCTGCTGGACCAGGAGATCAGCGCCGGGTCCTTCGTGAGCATCTTCTCCGAGGCCACGCGCTCGCGCTGGCGGGCCAGCTTGAAGGCGTCCAGC
>CAYVWO010000416.1:549-2275 GCA_964455495.1 uncultured Tessaracoccus sp. | reverse complement strand
CGCTGACGCCCAGGAGGAAGTCGAGGTCATCCAGCCGACGCGGCGCGCGACCCTCGTCGCGGGCACGCGCGCGCTCCGCCTTCTCGACGAGGTTGCGGCCCCAGCGATCGGGAACGCTGTCGGCGAAGGCCCGCACCAGACCCGCTTGGTGCTGCGCGCCCGAGACCAGCGGCAGGGCCGGGTCGATGCTCGTCCCGTTGCTTGCCAGGTATCCCGGATCGTAGAGAAACGTGGTGGAGATCTGGCCCCGTTGCCTGGTGAAGTGCGCCTGGCCCACAAGAGCGGGGGCTCCCGCCCGGTCGGCGAAGACTTCCACGGTGGTCATCGCGCACGCTTCTTCGCGAGGTGGCCGGCGCGCAGGCGCCCGATGTCGCTGCCGAGCGGGTCCACGGCACCGACGACCTGGTCGAGCACGCCGAGGGCGCGCAGGACCTGCGCGACGTTGCCGAAGCCCGCGCTCGGGTTGCCCGCCTCGATCTTGCGCAGGGTGTCCCGGGTGATCCCGGCGCGCTCGGAGACCTGCTGCGCCGTCAGGCCCAGCACCATGCGCCAGCCGCGCAGGTGTTCGCCGAACTCGGCGAGCTGTCGGTCGATCTTGTATCCGGCCATCGCGACCTCCTCGATCTATGAATAGCTTAGCAGCCGGACCTAGCTGTTATGCCTAGCAAACTAGTCATAGGCGTGCCTCGTTCGCCATGGTTATCGAGTCGTGACGCCGCACCTGGTGCACGAGGTAGCCGACGTGCTTGGTCGCCCGAAGCTCGCGAATCTACGCAGCACCACTGACGAGACGAGGCGGCGGCGTGGCTGGCATCGAGCCAGCGCCGTTGTCGTGGTTGGGGTTGTAGTGGACCGGATGGCAGCGCTCGGTCCCGAACGGGGTCACGTCGTAGCGGTACCCAAGCGGAGAACGCCACTCGATCCGACCCGGCTCAGGCTGATGCATCACCCAATACCCCGCAGTCTTCGCCCGATGCACCCGCCGCGTCAACGGCGCCAGGTTCCCGACCCTGGTCTGCCCGGGCCTGCCGGGCTGGTACGGCACGGTGTGGTCCAGGTCCAAACCGACGCTGTCGCGCTGGGAGAACGGGAACGGTTCGTTCGGAAACGCGAGCACCATCCCACACCGCAGCCGCTTGGAGGGCACGTAGTTGTCGGCAGGTTCCAGGTTCGCCAGATCAATCACCGGCTGCACACGGATGTTGTAGCCGTTGCCCTCACCCAACAACTCCGCAAGCAAGGCCGTGGTGATGGTCCCGGCCTTCTCGACCCGCGCCGCGGGGCCCAACTGGCCGAGAGCGTCAGCATGGATATGGACCGCGATCCCCAACGTCGGGCGCAGCTTCGTCACCGGCACCTGGATGGTGCCGCAGTGATGCCCGGCACACTCGTGGGGGTCAAACCTGCGGCTGCGGGGTACGTCCGGGTCGGAGCATCCCTCGCCCATGCAGCAATCGCCAGGTGTCGGGGCAGAGTCCTCCCCGGGAGCCGAGGCATCTGCTTCGTCGACGGGTTCGTGTGAGCAGCTCAGCAACCCGGAGCATAGCGTGCCGTCGGGGTGGACCAGTCGTCGCGGGAGGTCACCGGCTCGGCCGTGGTGATGCGCCGGTGGAGGTGTCCCGACACCTCGACGGTGGAGATCAGGCTCGGTGAGCTGCCATTGATCGCCGTCAGGGTCCACGGGAACACAAGCCCCACCGACAGGTTCGTCCCCTTCGGACGGGGC
>CAYVWO010000416.1:0-539 GCA_964455495.1 uncultured Tessaracoccus sp. | reverse complement strand
CCGTCGACCCAACGTTTTGCGCTGTGGTGGGTTGGTAGAACTCGCGGGGTACGCCGTCGAGGAGTTTCGCCATGAACGCGATGGCGTCGTCGGTGAGAAGTTCCGGCTGCGCAGCCTCCTGCAACAACGCCAACGCGTAGGCCGGGTTCGCGAGCACTCCGATGGCTTTGGCGCGGCGTTGCGCTTTCGTCAGCCTCGGGAACTGGGGAGCGATCAGACCAGCCATCTCCGACAAGCGGGCGTCCAAGAACTTCGCGTCGAGGACATCCAGGGCGCCGGTGAGGTTCATCACACCCTCGTTCAAACCCCACAACCACACCCCACGATCCTCCCGCGCGACACGCTCCTTCTTCGCCGCCAACTCGGGATCGGCCTGAACGACCAACTTGTCAACAAGCTTCTTCGCTTGACCCCAGGACAGCCTGTCTTGGCGAGCGAGCCATACGGCGGTGATCTCGTCCAACAGCATCGGGTGGAGGTCGCGGCACCGGGTGGTCATCATCTGCGCCCGATCAACCTCGATTTCCAGGTTGATCACG
>CAYVWO010000415.1:2001-2287 GCA_964455495.1 uncultured Tessaracoccus sp. | reverse complement strand
CACAGATCTCGACGAACAGGCTCAGCCCAGGGACGTCGGCCGCGTCGAAGATCAGGGTGGTGCCGAAGGCGACATCGCCGTCGTCGTCCGCGCCGGGCCAGTGCGGCTTGCGCAGATGCCCGGTCACGCCGACGCCGGGCGCGAAGTGGCGCCGCTCATAGAACTCGCGGTAGTTGGGCAGGTAGGACTTGGGCACAACGCCCAGCACCTCGCCGCGGTGGAGCACAACCGCGCAGTTGTACAGCGCGTCGACGCTGGCCAGCGGGGCCCCGACCACGATGACGGG
>CAYVWO010000415.1:0-1991 GCA_964455495.1 uncultured Tessaracoccus sp. | reverse complement strand
GAGCAGGAGGTCGTCGAGCGAGTACCCGCTGAGGCTGAGCTCCGGGAACAGCGCGACGGCGGCCCCGTCGTCGTGGCACAACCGGACCTGCTCGACGATGCGCTCCACGTTCGTGGCGGGATCGCCCAGCGCGACGGGGAACGTGCAGGCCGCGACGCGAGCGAACCCGTGCTCGTACAGCGAGGTGAACTCCATGCGGGCAAGTCTCGCACGCATCCCGCGCCGGAAGGATCGAGACGTAGACTGGCGCCCTGGGGAAAGGAGGATGTCGTGACCCACGCCGAGCGGCCCAGCACCGATCTTGGCCGGAGGCGCTGGTGGCCAACCGCGAGTGAGATCGCCGACGATGTCCGCGCCAATCTCGCTGCCGGTGACGAGGACCACGCCCTGCGGATGCTGATCGACGGCGTCAATTACCTCCCCGATGCGCACGCGGCGGGACAGCTGGACGAGGCCTTGGTCGAGCCCGAGAGCACAGGCGACCCGCGTTGGGACGCCCTCCTGGCCGGCGCAATCCGCTACCGACTCCACCAAAGCGGCCTGGCTGCTCCCCTGTGGACGCGCAAGGAGCCCTTGAACAGGTTCTGGTGGCCCACGGCGACCTGGGACTCTCAGGCGTATAACGACATGGCCCACAGCCCGGCCGAACTGCTCCGGATCGGCATCTTCCTAGATGAGAGGGCGTTTGCGGCAGCATGAGCGACGGCGGGCGGGATCTCACCCGCGATGAGGTCATCGAGCTCCTCGCGGAGGTCGGTCGGCTCCTACTCGACCAGGGCAAGGAGGCGGCGATCTACGTGATCGGCGGCGCCGCCATGGCAATCGAATACCAATCGCGCCGGATCACGCGCGACGTCGATGCGGCCCTCCGGTCGGGCGGCGACGCCTTCTGGAATGCAACGGACGAGGTCGGCGCCCGGCACGGGCTCGGTCCAGACTGGATCAACAACCACGCCACGGCCTTCTTGACCAACGAGCCCGACGCCGATGCCTCCGAACTCACCCGCCCGGGGATCAAGATCGCGCTTGCTTCCCCCGAGCACCTGATCGCCATGAAGCTGCGCGCCTTACGCCCGCGGGACATCGCCGACCTGGAGACCCTGTTTCGTCATCTCGGCATCACAGATCCTCAGCAGGCGGCGGACATCCACAACCGGCTTTTCGACGATACCTACATCGGGTACTTCGATCCCGACGAGGCTCTCTACGCGGCCATAACCGTGTTCCGCGCAGCCGAGGCCGCTGGCCGTCCGCTCACGCCGGCACCCTGACCAGCAGCGTGCCGGCGTCGACGCGGAAGCTGACCGAGCCGACGTCGCCGACCGCGTCGCCGTCGAGCTGCATCACCTGCGGGCGGCGCAGCTCGACGTCCAGCGAGCGGCCCTGCAGGTAGGCGTAGACGGGGTCGTCATAGCGGGGCGAGCGGCGCAGGAGCCGACGGCGCACCGTGTTGGAGACGAACACCCGCCAGCCGACAAGCAGCCAGCCGAACGGGCCGGCGGGTTTCGCGAGGACGACGTCGAGGAGCCCGTCGTCGACCGCGGCGTCGGGCATCAGGTACACGTTGTAGCCGATGGACCCGCAGTTGCCGACCACCATCATGTGCGCGCGGGCGCGGCGCTCACGGGCGCCGTCGAGCCGGTACGTGAGGCTCATCCGGCGGTTGCGGCTCACCTCAACCGCGCCGGTCTTGACGTAGGCGAGGAACCCGACGCGCTTCTTCAGGTCCGCATCGGTGTTCGACATGATCTGCGCGTCGAGGCCCATGCCCGCCATGACCATGAACGCGTGCTCGACCACGTCGCCGTTCGGGCGCAGCCACCGGGCCAGGCCGACGTCGACGCGGTGCGAGCTGCCCGTCACGGCGATGGCGACGGCCGCTGCCAGGTCGTCGAGCGGGAGGTGCAGGTTGCGGGCGAGCAGGTTCGCGGTGCCCAGCGGGCAGATCGCGAGCGCCACCCCGGACCCGCGGAGGCCCTCCGCGACGGCAC
>CAYVWO010000414.1:0-2300 GCA_964455495.1 uncultured Tessaracoccus sp. | reverse complement strand
GGCGCAGCCCGGCGAGACCCCCGGCCAGATGACGCGCTACCTGCACAGCGGGCACATCGACGGCGCCATCATCGTCTCGCACCACGGCCCCGACCTCGCTCGGCGGCTGGTGTCGTCGCGGCAGCCTGTGGTGTTCGTCGGCGATCCCGAGGTCCCCGGGCTCGCGTTCGTCGATGTCGACCAGCACGCTGCCTCCGTCACGGCCACGCGGCACCTGCTCGCGCGCGGCGCGCGGCGGATCGCCACCATCACGGGCCCGCAGGACATGCGCGCCGGCGCGCTGCGCCTAGAGGGCTTCCGGGATGCCATGGCCGCCGCCGGGCTGGCCCCGGCCGCCGTCGTGAACGGCGACTTCACCGTCCGGGGCGGCGAGGACGCCGCTCACGAACTGCTCGCGACCGCCCCGGACGTCGACGCCGTCTTCGTCGCGTCCGACCTGATGGCGCTCGGCGCCGTCCGCGCGCTCCAGGCCGCGGGCCGCCGCGTCCCCGACGACGTGGCCGTCGTCGGCTTCGACGACTCGAGCGCCGCGCTCCAGTCGAACCCGCGCCTGACGACCATGACCAACCCCGCGAGCGAGCTCACCCGCTTGGCCGGGGAGCTGCTGAAGCAGCTGCTCGACGGCGCCCCCTCCCCCGAGCCCGTGATCCTCCCCAGCCGCCTCGTCGTCCGCGACTCCGCCTGACCAGTCACCACTCCGCGGCGCGCGTCGCCCCCCGCATCCGGTATGCTGCTTTGGTCAGACCAATACTTCGATGATGAAGGGGGCTTGGTCGTGTCCGTCACCACGTCGCGCGCCTATCTGCCCACACCGAACGCCGCGGCGATCGCGGCCCTGCGCGCCGCGCTCGGCGAGGAGGCCGTCAGCACCCGCGAGCTCGACCGGATCGCGCTCGCCGTCGACGCCTCCCACTACCTGCGGACGCCGGATGCGGTCCTCCGGGCGAGGTCGAGCCACGACGTCGCCGTCGCCATGTCGGTGGCGCGCTCGCTTGGCTGGCCGCTGACGCTGCGCTCCGGCGGCACCAGCCTCTCCGGGCAGGCGCTCTCCGAGGGACTCACGGTCGACGTGCGCCGCCACTTCCGCGACATCGCCGTCCTCGACGAGGGCGCCCGCGTCCGGGTGCAGCCGGGCGCCACCATCCGTCAGGTCAACTCGGCGCTGGCGAGGCACCACACCAAGCTGGGCCCCGATCCCGCGTCGGAGATCGCCTGCACCGTCGGCGGCATGATCGCCAACAACTCCTCGGGCATGACCTGCGGCACCACGAAGAACGCCTACCGCACGATCGAGTCGATGGTGATCGTGCTGGCGAGCGGCACGGTCATCGACACCGCCTCCCCCGAAGCCGACCGCGAGCTGGAACAGGCCGAGCCCGCGCTGGTCGAGGTGCTGGAGCTGCTGCGCGGCCGGCTCCGCCGCGACGACCTGCGCTCCGACCTCGAACGCCGCTATGCGATCAAGAACACGATGGGCTACGGGCTCAACTCCTTCCTCGATCACGACCGTCCCGTCAAGATCCTCGAGCACCTGATGATCGGCTCCGAGGGCACGCTCGGCTTCGTGGCAGAGGCCACGTTCCGCACCGTCAGGATCCCGGCGCGCACGGCGACCGGCCTGCTGCTCTTCGACTCGTTGGAGGCGGCGACCACCGCGCTGCCGCACCTGGTCGGATCGGGTGCAGGGGTCGTCGAGCTGCTCGACGCGGCGTCGCTGCGGGCGATGGGCGCCGAGGCCCGCGACGTGCTGCCTGCGGGATTCATCCCCACGCAGCAGGCGTCGCTGCTCGTCGAGTACGAGGCCGAGGACGACGCCGGGATCCACGAGCGGGTGGCCACCGGCACCGCGGTGCTCGACGGGTTGAGCGGGCTGGCCGCCGCCCCGGAGCTGACCGACGATCCACGCCGCCGGGCGCAGATGTGGGTGATGCGCAAGGGCCTCTACACGAAGGTGGCGCGGAACCGCCCCAAGGGCACGGCCGCGCTGCTGGAGGACGTGGCGGTGCCGATGGAACGGCTGGGGAGCGTGTGCGGCGAGCTGCAGACGCTCTTCGACCGGCACGACTACCGCGACGCCGTCATCTTCGGCCACGCGAAGGACGGCAACCTCCACTTCGTCATCAGCCAGTCGTTCGACAGCCCGGCTTCAATCGACCAGTACGCCCGCTTCATGGACGCCATCGTCGAACTCGTCACGAAGAAGTACGACGGGGCGCTCAAGGCGGAGCACGGGACCGGCCGCAACATGGCGCCGTTCGTCGAGCGCGAGTGGGGCGCCGAGGCCTACGGCCTGATGCGGA
>CAYVWO010000413.1:0-2310 GCA_964455495.1 uncultured Tessaracoccus sp. | reverse complement strand
CCTCGCCGCGCTGCCCGGCCTGCTCTCCGAGCACTTCGACGGCGGCCTCGACGGCATCGTGCACTCGATCGCCTACGCCGACCCGGAGAAGGCGCTGGGCGGCGCCTTCCTCACCACGGACTGGGACTCGGTCGGCAACGCGTTGCACATCTCGGCCTACTCGCTGCAGTCGCTGACCATGGCCGCCAAGCCCATCCTGAACCGCGGCGCCAGCGTCGTCGGCCTCACGTTCGACGCGCGCGTCTCCTGGCCCACCTACGACTGGATGGGCGTCGCGAAGGCCGCGCTGGAGTCGACCTCGCGCTACCTCGCCCGCTACCTCGGCCCCGACGGCATCCGCTGCAACCTGGTGGCCGCGGGCCCGGTCGACACCGTCGCCAAGAAGGCCATCCCGGGCGCCTCGGCGTTCAACGACATCTGGGCCGAGCGCGCGCCGCTCTCCTGGGACGCGAGCGACGCCGTGCCATCGGCCAAGGCGATCGTCGCGCTGCTCAGCGACTGGTTCCCGGCCACCACCGGCGAGATGATCCACGTCGACGGCGGCCTGCACTCCACGGGGGCCTGACGACCCGGTAGGTTTGGTGTCATGGCAGCGGTGGCGGAACTTGCGGGCGTGACGATCAGGCGCGGGAGCGCCATTCTGCTGGACGACGTCTCGCTGCGGATCGACGAGGGTGAGCGCTGGGTCGTGATCGGGCCTAACGGCGCGGGCAAGACGACCCTGCTGCAGCTCCTCTCCGCGCAGATGTACCCCACCGACGGAGTCGTCGGGATCCTCGACGAGGTGATCGGCGCCGTCGACGTGTTCGAGCTCCGGCCCCGGATCGGCCTCACGTCCTCCGCGCTGGCGCAGCGGATCCCCGACGGCGAGCGCGTCCGAGACGTCGTGCTGTCGGCCGCGTACGCCATCGTCGGCCGCTGGCGCGAGGAGTACGACGAGATCGACGTGCGGCGCGCGGAGCAGCTGCTGGCCTCGCTGCGGGTCGACCGCCTGGCCGATCGCACGTTCGGCACGCTGAGCGAGGGCGAGCGCAAGCGCGTCCAGATCGCCCGCGCGCTCATGACCGACCCCGAACTCCTGCTCCTGGACGAGCCCGCCGGCGGCCTCGACCTCGCCGGGCGGGAGGCGCTCGTGCAGACGCTGTCGGAGATCTGCCTCGACGAAGACTCGCCCGCCACGGTGCTCGTCACGCACCACGTCGAGGAGATTCCCGAAGGGATCACGCACTGCCTCCTGCTTAACCTCGGCCGCATCGTCGCCGCCGGGCCCATCGACGAGACGCTGACCGGCGAGAACCTGAGCGCCGCATTCGGACTACCGCTGGCCGTCGGGAAGTCCGATGGGCGGTGGAGCGCACGGGGCATCAGATGAGCGAGTTCCTCGACTGGGTGTCGGCCCACCTGTGGGCCGGCTGGGGGCTGCTCGCCGTCGGGCTGGCCGCCGCGGAGCTGTTCACCCTCGACATGACCCTGCTCATGCTGGCCGCGGGCGCGCTGGCCGGCGGCGCCGTCGCGCTGGTGTTCCCGGGGCTCGTCTGGCTGCAGGTCGCCGTCGCGCTCGCCACCGCCGTCGCGACGCTCTTCCTGCTGCGCCCGACGATCCTGGAGAAGGTGCGGCGCGCGCCCGGCTACCGGTCGAGCCTCGACACCCTGATCGGCGCCTCCGGCGTCACGACCACCGCGATCACCGCGCACGCCGGCGAGGTCAAGGTCGACGGCCAGGTGTGGGAGGCGCGCAGCTACGACGGCTCCGTCGAGATTTCCGCGGGGGAGAGCGTCGAGGTGCTCGGCCTCGACGGGATCACCCTGCTCGTGTACCCCGCCAATCGTCCGCTCGGACGGTAAGGAGAAGGTTCCATGCCCGACGTCAGCATCTTCATCATGATCGGCGTGGCCGTTCTGGTCATCGCGACCCTCGCGGCCACCCTGAAGATCATCCGGCAGCAGCAGGTCGCGCTCGTGGAGCGGCTTGGCAAGTTCCGCAAGGCGCTCAAGCCCGGCCCGCACCTCGTCGTCCCGTTCATCGACCAGATCCGCTACACGCTCGACATGCGCGAGCAGGTGGTGCCGTTCCCGCCGCAGGGCGTCATCACCGAGGACAACCTGATGGTGTCCATCGACTCGGTCATCTACTTCCAGATCGTCGACCCGGCCCGCGCCGCGTACGAGGCGCAGAACTACCGCGCGGCCATCGAGCAGCTCACCATGACGACCCTGCGCAACATCATCGGCGGCATGGACCTCGAGGCCGCGCTGACCTCGCGCGAGGAGATCAACCAGCGGCTCCGCATGGTCCTCGACGAGGCCACC
>CAYVWO010000412.1:0-2320 GCA_964455495.1 uncultured Tessaracoccus sp. | reverse complement strand
GCCCTCGAGGACGGCGACGACAGAGTTGGTGGTGCCGAGGTCGATGCCTACTGCACGAGCCATGGGTTTCCTCCTGCGGATGGATGTCTGGGTTATCCCTTGAGCGGGGCTGGCTCAAGTTAAGCACATGAGTCAATCTCACTCAAGTTCAAGATTGAGTACATCAGACTCAACTCTGATCATCCGGGCGTTATTCCCCGTTGGGCGAGCTTTCCCTACCGCCATCCGGCGCGCCGCGGCCGAGGGGGGAGTGAGCGGTGGTTCCTCAGGGCTTGGCGGGGGCGCGCTTGACGTCGTGGCCCGCCCACCAGAGGAATCCCTTGAGGATGAGCGTGCCGTTGGAGCCGTCGCCCTGTGCCTCCGGGCTGATGTCGTTGCCCGCCATGACAGCCATCGTCTGGTCGACCACGCGCACGCCCGCGGGCACGAAGATGTCGCTGCCCGCCATGACCGCGTGCAGGGTGAGGGTGAGGACGCGGCCAGGGCCCATGGCGCGGGTGACGTCGTAGTTGTTGCCGCCCCACCACGAGAAGTCGCTGAGCGTCTCGGTGCCGGACTCGACGACGACGTCCCTGCCGGACATCACCGTCATGCTGAACCCCGCGTCCGCGGGGGCGACCGCCGGGAGCGCCTTGTGCGCGGGGGTCGGCGTCGCATCCGGCCTGGTCGCCAGCTCCTGGCCCTCCGGGAGGTCGGCGAGCAGCGGCCCGAGCTCGTCGGCGAACTTGGCCCTCAGCGCCTGATCCTGGCGCTCGTGCATCTCGTCGAGATCCAGGCGGCCGGCCTCGTAGGCGCGCTGCAGGGCCACGAGCACGTCGTCGCGCTCCTGATCCCCTGCCCGCATCCGGTTCTCGGGCACGTTCGCGTCAGACATGTCCCGAGCCTACCGGCCCCGGTGGGAGGGCCAAGGCGGGCGCGGGGCGGCCGAGCCGCTCCCACTTCGTGAGCGCCCTGCGGTCCGCCCAGCGCGGATGCCGGACGACGACCGAGCCCGCGAAGTTGCCGCGCAGGATCAGGCGAGGCATGCCGCGCTCCGGCCGGGTGCGGACGCTCGAGTTCAGGCCGGCGGTCTGGCCGTTATCGACCTTCACGCCCTCGGTGTCGACGCCCCAGCCCTCGGGGACGACGATCCGGACGCCGCCCTTCCCCGTCAGGACGATGTCGGTGACCGGGGCGAACGCGCTCGCATGGATGGCGTTCAGGATGATCGTCCCGCCGCCGGAGACCAGCTCCATGAACGGCGGCAGCACCCATTCGCCGATCTGGCGGACGGTGTCCCATCGCGTCTCGATCACCCACGGGTGTTCCCACTCGAAGCCGATGCCGTGGCCCGTCGGCGCGTCGGCCCCGACGACCGCGCCCATCTCCGCGGCGGGAACCAGGTCCCTCAGCACCGCGACCAGGTCGCCGCGGGTCTTGGCGCCGAGCACCGTCGGCAGCCGCGCCTCGAGCTCGTCGAAGCTCAGCCGTTCGTCGGCCGCGGCCTCGCGCAACTCCGCGGCCGCCCTGTCGCGCTGGGCCGCGGTGACCCGGAGGCCTGCGTCGGGGTACCGGTCAGCCATGGGCTGCCTCGATGACGTCGCGAACCGCATCGACCGAGTTCGGGATGTCGACGACGTGGCGCGGCAGATCCTCGATGCCGGCGAAGCGCTCGGGGCGGGGCGGGGCGGTGCCGATGGCCTCGACGATCGACTCGGCGAACTTCACCGGCAGCGCCGTCTCCAGGACGACGATGGGCCCCGCGACATCGCTCAGCGCGGCCACGTGGACGCCGTCGGCGGTGTGCGGGTCGATGACGACGCCGTCGGCCTCGTGGACGCGTCGGATCTCCGCGATCCGGTCGGCGTGGGTCGACGTGCCGGAGACGAAGCCGAACCGGTCGAGCTGGGCGGCGAACTCGGGTGTCGCGCTGAGGTCGAAGGCGCCGTCGGATGGGAGATCCCGCCCGAAGAGGTCGGCGACCTGGGCGGCGTCGCGGCCGAGGAGGTCGAAGACGAAGCGCTCGAAGTTGGAGGCCTTGGAGATGTCCATCGACGGCGAGCTGGTGGCCAGCGTCTCGGCGGCGCCGCGCAGGCGGTAGACGCCGGTGCGGAAGAACTCCTCGAGCACGTTGTTCTCGTTGGTGGCGAGGATCAGCCGGTGGATCGGCAGGCCCATGCTGCGGGCGATGTGCCCGGCGGCGATGTTGCCGAAGTTGCCCGACGGCACGGCGAAGCTGATCGGCACGCCGTCGGAGACCTGGAGCCACGCCGCGAAGTAGTAGACGACCTGCGCCATCAGCCGCGCCCAGTTGATCGAGTTGACCGCGCCGACGCGATGG
>CAYVWO010000411.1:418-2325 GCA_964455495.1 uncultured Tessaracoccus sp. | reverse complement strand
CATGATCGCCGAGATGGACCGGGTGGCCGCATGAGACTCGGAAGCGTCCTCCTGATCGCCCTGGAGGCGGTCAAGCTCAACCGCACCCGCTCGATCCTCACCGTGCTCGGCATCACCATCGGCATCGCCTCGGTGGTGCTGACGGTCGGCCTCGGCCTCGGCGCGCAGCAGCAGGTCAAGGACCAGATCGGGGCGCTCGGCTCCGACCTCCTGATCATCTCTCCGGGCAGCTCCAGCAGCGGCGGCATCCGCGGCGGCTTCGGCACCGCCACCACGCTGACGAGGGCGGACGCCGAGGCCCTCGCCTCGGCGGACGTCGCGCCCAGCATCTCGGGCGTCGCCCCCGTCACCTCGACGAACCAGAGCCTCGCGGCCGGGTCCACCACCTGGACCTCGCAGGTGATGGCCGTCACGCCATCGTGGCAGGAGGTGCGCTCGCGCACCCTCTCCGTCGGGTCGTTCCTCACCGACGACGACGTGTTGAACCGCGCCAAGGTGGTCGTCCTCGGGTCGTCGACGGCGGATGAGCTGTTCGGCGGCCGCGGTGGCATCGGCCAGAGCGTCACCATCAGCGGCGCCTCGTACACGGTGGTCGGCATCCTGGCGTCCAGCGGCTCGTCGTCGGAGACCTCGTCGGACGACGACATGGTGCTGATGCCGTGGACCACCGCGGCCACGACCCTGGGGACGTCGGCCTCCACGGTCTCGACGGTGTACGTCACCGCCGCCAGCGCGGACCTGCTCTCGGCCGCCTACCAGGAGGCGACGGCCGCGCTGAACACCCGGCACGGGATCGTCAGCGGGGACGACGCGGACTTCTCCATCTCCACGCAGGAGTCGATCGTCGAGGCGGCCACATCCACGGACCGCACCATGACGATCCTGCTCGCGGGCGTCGCGGCCATCTCGCTGCTGGTCGGCGGCATCGGCGTGATGAACATCATGCTGGTCAGCGTCACCGAGCGCATCCGCGAGATCGGCCTGCGGAAGGCGCTCGGCGCCAAGCCGGACACCATCCGCACGCAGTTCCTGATGGAGGCGGCGACGCTCGGTCTCCTCGGCGGCGTCCTCGGCCTGGGTATCGCGGCGATCGGCGCGGCCGTCCTGCCCGACCTGATCGACCAGCCCGTCCAACTCGTGTGGTGGGCGATCGCCGGCTCGCTGGTCGTCGCCGTCGGCGTCGGCCTGGTGGCCGGCGTCTACCCCGCGGGCCGCGCGGCCAAGCTCGCCCCCATCGACGCGCTGCGTCACGAATGATCTCGAACGTAAAGGACCTTGAAATGAGCACTATCCGTATCCGCGTCGTGGCACTCGCGTTCGCGTCGGTCTGCGCCCTGACGGCCTGCTCCGGCGGCGGCGAGCAGACGACCCCGGCGCCCGGCGACCCCCAGCCGACGGCGACCTCCACCGACCAGGCGCCCGCGCCGGAGCAGTCCGGCACCCCACCGCAGGGCGGGCAGGGGCGCATGCCCGGCGCGTCCGGGCTGATCGCCGAGGTTAAGGACGAGACCGCCTACGTCCAGGGCAGCGACGGCCAGACCGCCGTCACCTGGACCGGCGACACCGCGTTCACCCAGCAGGTCACCGCCGCCACGAGCGACATCGCCGTCGGCAGCTGCGTCGTCGCGATGGG
This sequence comes from uncultured Tessaracoccus sp., assembly GCA_964455495.1. Lineage (GTDB taxonomy): Bacteria > Actinomycetota > Actinomycetes > Propionibacteriales > Propionibacteriaceae > Arachnia. The sequence goes on along the minus strand of CAYVWO010000411.1, from coordinate 692 downwards.
AGAGGCCAGCGACGACGGCGTGATCGCCGCCCCGACGCTCACCCTCAGCGAGGCCGTGGATGGCGAGTGCGCCCAAGGGCTCGGCGGGACGGGCGGCCCCGGCGGGGGCGGCTTCCCCGGCGGCGGGACCCCGCCGTCGGGCCTGCCGGAGGGTGGGATGCCGTCCGGCATGCCCGAGGGTGGGATGCCCTCCGGCATGCCGGAGGACGGCGAGCGCCCCTCCGGCGGCCCTGGCGGCGGGTTCGGCGGCTTCGCCGTCGGGCTCGTGGCCGCG
>CAYVWO010000411.1:0-408 GCA_964455495.1 uncultured Tessaracoccus sp. | reverse complement strand
GATCACGGTGGAGGGCGCGGGCCTCGGGCAGGATGCCGAGGCCACCACCTCGACCGTGACGCTGGGCGGCTCCACCGTCGTCACCACGACCGCCGAGGCCTCGGCCGACGACGTCGAGGCGGGCCTGTGCGTCACGGCGATGGGCGAGGTCGACGACGTCGGCGCGGTCACCGCGGCCACCATGCAGCTGAGCGAGCCCACCGACGGCCAGTGCGGCGGGGGCTTCCGGCGATGAAGAAGAACCGAGGCAAGACGCGTAGGCGGCTGCTCGCCGGCGGGGTGGTGGTGGCCATCGTGGCCGCCGGCACGCTGACGGCGCGGGCGCTGATCCCTTCGTCGAACAACAACCTCGCGCTGGGCACAACCGACGCGGGCACGACCGTTATCGGCGGGCATGCCTCCTTATAC
>CAYVWO010000410.1:1514-2325 GCA_964455495.1 uncultured Tessaracoccus sp. | reverse complement strand
TGAGCGGCTCCGCATCACGAAGGGCGGCATCCCAACCCTGAGCTCCCTACTCGCCATGGGCGAGTATCCGCAGGAGTTCTTCCCCCGGTTGACCGTCTCCTTCGCCCACTTCCCGGGTGCGTCCAAAGGTGAGGTGGCGGAGGGCCTACGGTTGATCGACAGTCAGACGCTGTCGGGCCCGATTCCGGAGCTTGTGGAACAAGCTGTCTCGCTGGTTGGGCGGAACATGGCGACGGGAGCGTTCATTGAAGGCGCGTACCGGCGGGAACTCCCCGACTATCCGCTCGCTGCGGTCCGTGAAGCCATCGTCAACGCGCTCATGCACCGGGACTACTCGCCGATGGCCCGCGGCACCCAGGTCCAGGTGAACATGTTCGTTGACCGGCTGGAGATTGTGAGTCCCGGAGGGCTCTACGGAACCGTCACCAAACGAACGCTCGGCCAGGCGGGCCTGAGCTCAACACGCAATCAGCGCCTCAGCACCTTGCTGGAGCAAGTACGCCTCCCGGGTGGTGGGCTCGTTGCGGAGAACCGCGGCACGGGGTTCGCCATCATGCAGGAGGCGCTGCGGAAGGCCTTGATGCCCCCGATCGAGGTGCTTGACGATCTCACGAGCTTCACCGTCATTCTCCGGCGTCGGCGCATCGCCGCGGAGGAACGTCACGGAACAGCCCGCGACCGGGTCCTGGCGTTGTCGGCCACGAGGAGTTCGGTCAGCACCACTGAACTGGTCACCGAGACCGGCCTCAGCAGGAGCGCGGTCCAAGGAGCGATCAACGAGCTCATCACAAGCGGACGCCTCGAACCCATT
>CAYVWO010000410.1:0-1504 GCA_964455495.1 uncultured Tessaracoccus sp. | reverse complement strand
CCCCTCGCAGCCCCCGGCAGCGGTACCGGGCAAGAACCTAGTCGGTGGCCTCCGACCACAGTTCGCGGCGGCGGCGCGCCGCGGCGCTGTCGACGACGCCGGTCACGGTGCACGCGATGGCGACGAGCGCCAGCGCCCAGAAAAGCTTGCGAATCATGCTGCCAGCCTAAGCCGAGCCGAGCGGCCCGCGATACCGGAAAGGCCCGGAATCAGACCAGGGTTGACCCTGGTTCGAGAAGCGCCGACGGGGGTCTGACCCGACGCCCGACCGCGGCCACATAGGCTAAGCGCATCATGAAGGACTTCCGTTGGTCGAGGGACGGCCGGATGTGGCTGCGCGACGTCGCGCTGGCCGCCGCGCTCGCCGTCGGCAGCCTCGTCCCGGTGTTCTCCGTCCCCAACGAGCCGCTGATGTGGCGGGCCATCGGGTGGTCGCTGCTGATGTGCGCCGCGGTGGCGCTGCGCCGAGTGGCGCCGCTGGGCGCGCTGGCCACCATCACGGTGGCGGGGCTCGGGATGGTGTTCACCATCAACATCCCCGTGCCCGCGCTCCTGGCCGTGCCTATCGTCGCGTACAGCGTCGGGCGCTATCACCGCTTGGCGGCCGCCGTCGCCGTGGGCGCCGTCGCCGTGGCCGGCTCGGTGGCCGGGCCCATCACCTGGACGCGCGGCCTGGGGGCCGGGTACCAGTTCATCGGCACGACGCTGCTCGTCCTGTTGTGCTTCACCATCACGGCGCTGGCGTATCTCGCCGGGCGGCTCGTGCGGGAGCGGCAGCTGAGCGACGCCCTCGACCGCGAGATCGCGACGGAACGGTTCACCGCGGCGCAGCGGCAGTCGGAGCAGGAGACGGAGTTGGCGGCGGGGCGGGCGCGCACGGAGATCGCGCAGGAGCTGCACGACGTGCTCGCGCATTCGCTGTCGGTGATCGTCGTCCAGGCCGAGGGGGCGAAGGCGCTGACGCAGAAGCGCCCGGAGGCCGCGGTCGAGGCGTTGGGCGTGATCGCCGACACGGGCCGCAAGTCGATCGCCGAGGTCCGCCGCATCGTCGCGGTGATGCGCGGCGAGGACGAGGCGCCGGCTTTCGGGCCCGCGCCGTCGCTCAGCCAGGTGCCGGAGCTGGTGGCCGCCGCCGGGGACCGGATCGCGCTCACGGTGACGGGCGAGCCGCAGGTGCTGCCGGAGTCGCTGTCGCTGGCCGCGTTCCGCGTGGTGCAGGAGGCGGTGACCAACTTCCTGAAGCACGCGGGGCCGACGGCGACCGCCACGGTGGAGATCGCGTATACGCCCCGGGACGTGCTGCTCGTGGTGCGCGACGACGGGATCGGCGTGCTGTCCAAGTCCGACGGCCGCGGCTCCGGCGTGCGCGGGATGCGCGAGCGGGTCCAGGCCATGGGCGGTGACTTCCGCGCCGGGCCTCGTGCCGGCGGCGGGTTCGAGGTGCAGGCACGCCTGCCGTTGCCGGCGGCGCTTGGCAGCGGATGGTTGAAGGGAGACGAGTAGA
>CAYVWO010000409.1:1590-2332 GCA_964455495.1 uncultured Tessaracoccus sp. | reverse complement strand
CCCACCTGGGCATGAATTCGATCGCGCTGCTGATGCTCGGCACGCTGGCGGGCAACGGCGTCGCCTGGCTGCTGAACTTCGCGCTGGCCCGCATCTTCACCAACGCGACGTTCGGTGCGGCGTCGGTCGTCATCGCCGTCGCCTCCGTCTTCATCGGCGTGTCGACGTTGCGGCTGGAGGTCCTCAGCCAGCGGGTCGCTGATGAGGACGAGGCCAAGCTGCTGCTCAAGGCCGGGCTGTCGCTGTCGCTGTGGTGGGGGCTCGGGCTGACGGCCGCGGCGGGCGTCGCCGTGGGGCTGGGCGCGTCCGCCTACTGGCTGGCGGTCGGGCTGATGGTGGTGATGGGCTCCCTGCAGCTGGTCGGCGCGACGACGCTGACGCGGCGCCGCGCCTACGGCCGCCTCACCGTGGCGAACCTGCAGCAGGCCGCGGGTATGAGCGTCCTCCAGGTCGGCTTCGGGCTCCTCTCCGCGGGGGTGCTTTCCCTGCTTGCCGGCTTCGCGGCGGCCCGCCTCGTCTGGCTGCCGACGCTGCGCGGCATCCGCCCGACCCTCCGGCCCTGGCGCACGCTGAGCGCCGTGCATCGCCGGTTCGGCCTCGTCGCGGGGGCCAGCGCGCTGGTCAACGCGCTCGCGGGCCAGGCCAGCATCCTGCTCGTCGGCATCTTCTACACCCAGGCCGACACCGGGAACTACTCGATGGGCGTGCGCGTGCTCGTGGTGCCGCTCGCCGTCGTGAGCCA
>CAYVWO010000409.1:0-1580 GCA_964455495.1 uncultured Tessaracoccus sp. | reverse complement strand
TCGGCGCGGTGATCTGCGCGGCCGCGTTCCTCCTCGCCGAGCCGCTCGCGCCGTTCCTGCTCGGCGAGAAGTTCGACGGCGCGGGCGAGGTGATCGCGATCCTCGCCGTCGGCAGCTGGCTCCAGTTCGCCGTCTCCCCCTTCTCCCAGTTGCTGAACATAACCGACGCGCACCGCTCCCTACTGGCCTGGGACATCACGCGCTTCGCGCTCCTCTCGCTCGCCTGGATCGTCCCCGGTTCCCTCGGCGCGCCGTTGACGGTGAGCCTGATCGCCTACTCGGCCGCCATGACGGTGGTCTATCTCCTGCTCTTCCTGCTCATCCGCCGCGCGGCGAGGACACCCCGGCCGTCGGCCTGACGGCGCCTAAGATGGCGGCAGCCCGATTGCCACGCCGCCGAGGAAAACCATGCACCTGAACGATCTGCCCCGGATCCTGTTGCGCCTGTGGTGGCTGGTCGTCGCCGTCACGGTCGTCGTCGCGGGCGCAACCCTCTGGGTCGCCTCTGCGTCGCAGAGCTATGCCGCGCGAACCGATGTCACGGTCGTCGGCACGAACGTGGCCGACGACCTGTCGGCCGAGCGGGTCGCGGTGTTCGTGCGCGGCGAGCTCCCCGTCTACCAGTCGCTGATGCGGACGCCGCAGGTGCTCGAACGCGCCGTGGCGCTCTCGGGGCAGAACATCACCCCCGAGGAGCTGGGCCGCAATCTCGTCGTGAGCGTCGTCGAGCAGGTGGTGAGCCTGCGGGTCGAGACGGGGTCGCCCGAGCGGAGCCAGGCGCTGGTGACCGGCGCGGCGACGGCCCTCGTCGAGGCGATCGACGACCTCCATGAGCAGTCCAACGCGCCGGTCGTGCGCGCGGTGGTCCTCGATCAGCTCCCGACGGCGGCGTCGACGTCGTCGTCCTCCCGGACGGCGATCCTGGGCCTGACCCTGGGATTGGTGCTCGGCTGCGCCACCGCCGCGCTCGTCAGCCTCGCCCGCGGCCGCGCGGGCAGCGCGGCCGAGCTCGCCCACGTCGTCGACGAACGCGTCCTCGGTGACTTCCCGGGCACCGTCGGCGCCCCGGAGGCGGGTCGCTGGCTGAGGACGGTCGTCGAGGGCTCGTCCGGGCAGCCGCCGCGTCTCGTCGTCGTCGCGGGCGCGGCGAGCGACCCGGCATCGCGCGGGGGCGCGTCAGCGCTCGCCGGCCCCTACGCCGAGGACGGCGCGCAGGTGCGGCTGGTCGTCGACGGCGCCGATGTCGTCCCCCCGGCGGGGGTCGCGGCGGAGCGGGTCGCCGGAATCCCGAGGGACACGCTCGAGGGCCTCACCCCGCGGACGGCAGACGCCGTGACCGTGGTGGCCGCGCGTTCGGTGCTGGGCAGCGCCGACGCGCTGCGCGCGGCGGCGAAGGCCGACCGGGTGCTCCTGGCCGTGCACCACGACGATCGCGGCCGTGACGCGGTCGCCGCGGCGGAGGCGCTGCGCTCCGGCGGCGCGCAGCTACGCGGGGTCGTCGTCGTCTAGGGCGCGGCGGGTGACCGCGAGGAGCGCCGGGACCTGCGCTTCGAAGTTGAACTCGTCCTCGATCGCGCGGC
>CAYVWO010000408.1:1972-2332 GCA_964455495.1 uncultured Tessaracoccus sp. | reverse complement strand
ATCCGGACCATGGGCAAGGGCCTCGTCGAGGTGTGTCCGCCGCAGGGCCTGGCGGCCGAGACGTCGTCGGCGGCCGTCATCCTCGCCTCCAGCCACCTCGGCTTCGCGCTCTCGACGACGCACGTCGCCACCGGCTCCATCCTCGGCAGCGGCCTCGGCCGCCGCGCCGCCGTCAACTGGTCCGTCGCGGGCCGGATGGTGATCGCGTGGGTGATCACGCTCCCCTCCGCCGGCGTCGCGGGCGCCGACTATACGGACGAGAAGGTATACACCTACCGCGACTATATGTCGGCCATGGGCAGCGGCCTCGACTGGAACCCCCAAACCTGGGAGAACGCCGAGGACCGTTACATCATGGAC
>CAYVWO010000408.1:0-1962 GCA_964455495.1 uncultured Tessaracoccus sp. | reverse complement strand
CGGCGCGCTGCTCGTGTTCGCGATCCTGATCGCGCTCTCGGGCGTGATGTTCGTGTACTCGCGCCGCAACCGCGTCGATCACAGGAACGTCAACGACGACTGGGTCGAGGACGTGACCGACCGCCAGGTTCCCGTGAGGACGCACTGATGAACAATCTCTGGCTCGCCCTCGAGGGCGCGTGGCACGTGCTCGTCGCCGGGCTCCTCCTCGGCGCAGGGCTCCCCGCGATCTTCGCCCTCGGCGTTCGCTCGCTCTCCTACGGCACGGGCAAGGACGCCGACGATCCGCTGCACCAGCCGCACCTGATCGGCAAGATCGGCGCCGTCGTGTGCTTCTCGCTCGTCATCGCCGCCATCGGCCTCGGCATCGCGGTCATCGTCGCGCACGGCTTCGGCGTCAAGCTCAGCTTCGAGCGCTTCATCCCCGGCTTCTGACCCGGTCTATTGGTTTCGACCACGGACCCGGCGCATCGCGCGGGGGTCCGGCCCAACCAGCGGTCTGGATTAACACCGTCTTAACGGGCCTGCCGCCGACGGCCCGATTCCCAGGTTTACGATGAGGCAACGTGCTGGTAGCAATGCGACAGCACAGTCCTTCGTCGACGCCAGAGGAGCAAACCGTGACCGTCCCCGCCGACACGCTCGAGGCCGTCAAAACAACGCGCCGCGGAGGAGGTCGTGCGCCGCAAGGAGCAGCTCGTCGCCCTCAGCCACGCCATCCACGAAAACCCCGAGCTGTCGTGGGAGGAGCACGCCGCGGCGGCGCTCGTCGCGGACACGCTGCGCGAGGCGGGCTTCGCCGTCGAGGTGGGCGCCTATGACATCCCCACCGCAGTCGAGGCGGTGTACGGCGACGGCGACCTCACCGTCACCGTGTGCGCCGAGTACGACGCACTCCCGGGCATCGGGCATGCGTGCGGGCACAACGTCATCGCGTCCTCGGGCGTAGGGGCGGCGCTCGCGCTCGCCTCGGTCGCCGGGGAGGCAGGGCTGCGCGTGAAGCTGCTCGGCACGCCCGCGGAGGAGCACGGCGGCGGCAAGGTCTCGCTGCTCGAGGCGGGCGCCTTCGAGGACACCCACCTCTCCCTGATGGTCCACGGCATGACGTCGACCCCCGAGATGACCGGCGACAGCCACAGCGCCCGCTCGATGAACTCCACGGCGGTCGACCGCTTCGAGGTGATCTACACCGGGCTCACCGCGCACGCGGCGGGATTCGAGCCCGAGACCGTTGCCCCTCGCCTCGTCCACGGGCGGTGGCGTCGGCTCGAGGCAGGCGAGACCCTCGAGGTGTCCGGGGTTCCGCTCGTGGCGGCCGACATCGAGTTCGCCCCGCTGTCGCGCCCGCACGGGCACCCGAACTCCATGTCCCTTGCCGCCGAGGCCGATGGCGCGGTGATCGCGCACGAGTCGTACCTCTCCATCGGCGGCGGGTTCGTCACGCGCGTCGGCGACGACGCACCCGCCGACCCCGGCCCCGTCTGCGTTAACCCCTACCGGAACGCGGCCGATCTGCTCGCGCTCGCCGAGGGCCGCACCATCGCCGACGTCGTCTGGGACGAGGAGGTGGCACGGCACGGGGCGGGCCGTGCCGTCGAGGGCCTCGACGCCGTCTGGGCGGCCATGCGCGGGTGCATCGAGCAGGGGCTCCGCTCCGACGGCGTGCTCCCCGGCGGGCTACGGGTGCGCCGCCGCGCGGCGGCCGGCTGGCGAGCCCTCGCGGACGAGGGCATCTCCCCCAACTCGGGCGAGGCGCTCGCCATGTACGCGTTGGCCGTCAACGAGGAGAACGCGGCCGGAGGCCGCGTCGTCACCGCCCCCACCAACGGCGCCTCCGGCGTGCTGCCCGCGGTTCTCTACTACGAGACCGTCTCCCGCGGCTTCCCGGCCCAGGACATCAGGGCGTTCCTGCTGACGGCGGCCGCCGTCGGCTCCATCCTCAAGGCCAATGCCTCGATCTCC
>CAYVWO010000407.1:0-2337 GCA_964455495.1 uncultured Tessaracoccus sp. | reverse complement strand
CTCGGCGCGCACCTCGCGCACGCCGGCCGTGACGGCCGACAGCTCGACGAACCGGCGCTTCGTGGCGCGCGAAACGACCGAGGCGATGGTCGTCTTGCCGACGCCCGGCGGCCCCCAGAGGAAGACCGACATCGGTTGGCCGTCGGCCAGCCGCCGGAGCGGCGACCCCGGGGCAAGAAGGTGCTGCTGTCCGACGATCTCGTCGAGCGTCCGTGGGCGCAGCCTCACGGCCAGCGGCGCCTGCGGGTTCGCGGCGTCGCTGAGCGACCCGCCGCGCTGCGGGGGCTGCGGGTCGAGGTTGCCGAACAGGTCCATGCTCATCATCGGCAATCTAGCCGCTGATCCCTGATTAGTCTCTCCGCGCTACGAAGAGTAGAGTTCTCGGGCGTCACACGGTGACCCCAGCCCCCTCCCCCGCCGGATCCGAGCGCGCAGCGCCGGGCCGCCCCGGGAGGCTGCCCGAGGGCCGCCGTCCACCCACTCCTCGTACGAAGGCTTTGATGTCGTCTGACCTTGGCAGCCGCTTCTCCAAGCGGCGCCGCATCGCAATCATCGTGACCCTCGGCCTGCTGACCGGCCTGGGCCCGTTCACGATCGACCTGTACCTTCCGGCGTTCCCCTCGCTGAAGGGCGACCTTGGCATCACCGACGCCCAGGTCCAGGTCACGCTGTCGGCGACGACGCTGGGCTTCGCGCTCGGGCAGTTGGTGATCGGCCCGTGGAGCGACCGGATCGGCCGACGCATCCCCTTGATGGTGGCGAGCAGCCTGCACGTCGCGGCCTCCGTGCTGGTCGCCGTCGCGCCGAACGTCGAGTTCCTGACGGCGATGCGCGCCCTGCAGGGCATCGGGGCGGCCGGCGGCGCCGTCGTCGCCATGGCCATGGCGCGGGACCTGTTCGACGGCCGCGCGCTGGTGAAGACGCTGGCCAGGCTCTCGCTGATCTCCGGCCTCGCCCCCATCCTGGCGCCCATCATCGGGTCCTGGATGGTGACCGTGATGAGCTGGCGCGGCGTCTTCTGGGGCCTCGCCCTTTACGGCGCGGTCATCATCGCGCTCGTGCTCCGGTTCACCGTCGAGACCCGGCCGCCCGCCGAACGCACCCGGGGCGGGATCGGGCCGCTGCTCGCGTCCTACCGCACGGTCGTCTCCGACCGCATCTTCCTCGGCGCGCTCTTGGTCGCCTCGTTCGGCTTCGCCGGCCTCTTCAGCTACGTGTCGACGTCGTCGGTGCTGCTCCAGGAGGTCTACGGTCTCACCGCGCAGCAGTTCGGCGGGGTCTTCGCGATCTGTTCCGTCGGCATCTTCGCGGGGATCCAGATCGGCGCGCGGATGGCGCTCAAGGTCGGCTCGCCTCGCATGATCGTGATCGGGAACACCCTGATGATCCTCGCCGCCACCGGCATCGTGGTGGTCGGCGCCCTCGACGGACCGCTGCTCGCGCTCGTCCCCTGCATGTTCGCGTTCACCCTGGGCTTCGGCTTCTGCGCACCGAACAACAACGTGCTCGCGCTGCAGCGCCACCGCACGGCCTCGGGGGTCGCGGCCTCGCTGATGGGCTCGTCGAGCATGCTGGCCGGCAGCCTCGTCGGCCCGATCATCGGGTCCTTCGAGATGACGGACGCCACCCCGATGGGCGCCGCGATGCTGATCTGCGCCGCGCTGGCAGGCGCCGCCCTCTGGCTGGTCCTGCGCCCGCATCGGTTCGCCGCTCGCTAGTCCTTCTTCGGCTCCGGCTTCGCGTCGACGCCGGCCTCCTTGCGCTGCTGCGCCGTGATCGGCGCCGGGGCCTCGGTCAGGGGGTCGAAGCCGCCGCCGGTCTTCGGGAAGGCGATGACGTCGCGGATCGAGTCGAAGCCGCCGAGCAGCATCACGAGCCGGTCGAGGCCGAAGGCGATGCCGCCGTGCGGCGGGGCGCCGAACGAGAACGCGTCGAGGAGGAAGCCGAACTTCTCCTGCGCCTCCTCCGCGCCGATGCCCATGACGTCGAACACGCGCTCCTGCACGTCGCGGCGGTGGATACGGATGGAGCCGCCGCCCACCTCGTTGCCGTTGCAGACGAAGTCGTAGCCGTAGCTGAGCGCCGACCCGGGGTCGGTGTCGAAGGTGGCCTCGGACTCCGGCTTCGGCGAGGTGAACGCGTGGTGCACCGCCGTCCACTTCCCGCCACCGACGGCGACGTCGCCGGCCTTCTCGGCGTCTGTGGTCGACTTGAACATCGGCGCGTCCACGATCCAGAGGAAGCTCCACGCGTCCTCGGGGATGAGGTTGCAGCGGCGGCCGATCTCCAGACGGGCCGCGCCCAGCAGCTCCTGCGAGGACTCGCGCGCTCCGGCGG
>CAYVWO010000406.1:0-2337 GCA_964455495.1 uncultured Tessaracoccus sp. | reverse complement strand
GTGATGGGCTCGCTGACCATGCCGGCCTCGGAGCGCTTCACCTGGTCGACCATGTGCGCCTGGTCGGCGATGGAGAGGTTGCGGTGCAGGATGCCGATGCCGCCCTCGCGCGCCATGGCGATGGCCATGCGATGCTCGGTGACGGTGTCCATCGCGGCAGACGCCAGCGGGATGTTGAGGCTGATCCGACGCGAGAACTGCGTGGCCGGGTGCGCCTCGGAGGGGATGACGTCGGACTGGTTCGGCTGCAGCAGCACGTCGTCGTACGTGAGGCCCATGGCGGCGAAGGGGGCGGGGACCCCGGCTCCGGTCAGCTCTTCTTGCACGGGACACCTCTCGGCTGGGAATACGAGCGGGCTCAGTCTAGTTGGACCCGGTAACCCGTCCCAATCCACGACCACAAGGAGCATCGGATGTCCGACGCCACCATCGCCGCCCGCGACGCCGCCTTCGCCGCGTTCACCGGCGGCTTCCGCCTGATCGACCTCACCGACGCGCTCGGCCCCGACACCATCCTCTGGCCCGGCGCGCCGGCGCTGGAGATCGTCGACGCCGTCACCTACGAGACCGGCGGCTACCACGCGCGGATCTTCACCACGTTCGAGCACGCGGGCACGCACTTCGACGCGCCCGAGCACTTCGTGGCGGGCGGGGCGGACACCTCAACCATCGGCATCGACGAGCTGGTCGTGCCCGCGGCGGTCATCGACCTGCGCGAGAAGGCCGCGTCCGACGCGAACGCCGTCGTCGAGGTGGCCGACGTCGAGGCCTACGAGGCCGCGCACGGCACCATCCAGCCCGGCACCGCGGTCCTGCTGAACTCCGGCTGGGCCCACCGCAAGGACAGCGTGGCCAACTACGCGGGCACCGAGACCACCGAGGACCTCAAGTTCCCGGGCTTCGGCGTCGAGGCCAGCAAGCTGCTCGTCGAGCGCGGGGTCGTCGGCCTGGGCGTCGACACGCTGGGCATCGACCCGGGCGACCAGCCCGACTTCCCCGTCCACCGCCACGTCACGCACCCCGCGGGCCTTTGGCACCTGGAGAACCTGATCAACGTCGACCAGCTGCCGCCCGCCGGCGCGGTGATCGCGGTGGGCGTGCCGCGCATCGTCGGCGGCACCGGGTTCCCCACCCGCGTGTTCGCGTTCGTGGCGAAGTGACAACCAGCACCTGAGACATCCACGGGCCGCGGCACACCAGCCGCGGCCCGTGGGCTACGTTGGGGCGAGCCAATCCCGATTCCAAGGAAGTATTCATGGAGCAGTATTCGCCAATCCTCCCCGTGCTCACCGACGACGAGCTGGACCCCCGCGCCGCGGCGGTGTTCGCCGACATTCGGGCGACGCGAAACACCGACTTCGTGAACAACTTCTGGCGCGTGCTTGCCCACGACCCGGCGAACCTCGAGCGCACCTGGGCGGAGCTCAAGGAGATCATGGGCCCCGGCACATCGCTCGACCCGCTGGTCAAGGAGCTGATCTACGTGGCCGTGTCAACGGTAAACGGCTGCACCTACTGCGTGCGCTCGCACACCGCCGCGGCGCGCGCGAAGGGCGCGACGGACGCGCAGATCGCGGAGCTGCACGGCATCGTCGGCGCGGCCAACAAGACCAACCGCATGGCCGTCGGCCTGCAGGTTCCCGTCGACGAGTGCTTCTGCTGAGGAGGGGCCATGGATCTCGGACTGAACGGCCGTAGGGCCATCGTCACCGGAGGCTCGAAGGGCCTCGGACTCGCCATCGCCACGGAGCTGGTCTCCGAGGGCGCAACGGTGCGCATCTGCGCGCGCAACGCCGGCGAGGTGGCCGCCGCCGTCGCTGAGCTGGGCGAGCTGGCCGACGGCCGCGCCGTCGACGTGCGCGACGCCGACGAGCTGGCCGCGTTCGTGGCCTGGGCGGCCGAGTCGATGGGCGGCATCGACGTGCTCGTCAACAACGCGGGCGGCGCGCACCCCGGCACGTTCCAGACGCTCGAGGACGAGTCCCTGATCGCCGACTTCGACATCAAGGTGCTCAGCTGGTTCCGCGCCGTGAAGCTCGCGCTCCCCTGGCTGAGGCAGAGCGACGCCGCGCGGATCATCAACATCGGCTCGGTCTACGCCCGCATGCCCGACTTCAGGTTCTTCTCCACGACGGTCAACCGCGCGGCTGGCCAGAACTTCACCAAGGCGCTCGCGCAGGAGCTGGCCGCCGACGGCGTGCTGGTCAATGGCGTCAACATCGGCTGCGTGAAGACCCCGCAGTGGGCCAACATCCACTCCAAGCGCGCCCCTGAGAAGACCGCGGAGCAGTTCTTCGCCGACATGGCCGAGGCTGACATCCCGCTCGGCCGGTTCGG
>CAYVWO010000405.1:0-2351 GCA_964455495.1 uncultured Tessaracoccus sp. | reverse complement strand
GCGCTGGCCGAGCGTTACGGCGTACCTGCGATCTCGACCGGCGACATCTTCCGGTACCACATCAAGAACCAGACGCCGTTGGGCGTGAGGGTCAAGGCCCTGATCGACGCGGGGGAGTACGTCCCCGACGACGTGACCGAGGAGATCGTGGCGGCGCGGCTCGCCGAGCCGGACTGCGCTGGCGGGTTCCTGCTCGACGGCTTTCCTCGCACCATGCATCAGGTGTACTTCCTCGACCGCTACCTCGCGGAGCGTGGGGAGGGCCTCGACGTCGTCGTCTCGCTGCACGTGCAGGCCGAGGCGCTGGTGCAGCGGCTGCTCGCCCGCGCGAAGCTGGAGGGCCGCGCCGACGACAACGAGGACACCATCCGGCGGCGCATGGAGGTCTACGCGGGCGCGACGATGCCGCTGATCTTCCACTACGAGTCCCAGGGCATCCTCGTCGAGATCGACGGGACCGGGACCATCGAGGACGTGCAGCGCCGCATGTTCGCCGAGGTCGACGCCCACGCGGCGGCCCGGTGAGCCGGATCGAACTCAAGACCGCCGAGCAGCTGGTCGCCATGCGGCGGGCCGGGCTGGTGGTGGCCGAGGGCCTCGCCGCGATGTGCGAGGCCGCCGCCGTCGGAGTGACCACCCTCGAGCTGGACGCGATCGGCCGTGACGTGCTGGCCCAGGGCGGCGCCACGTCGTCGTTCCTCGGCTACGGCGGCGACTACGGCGCACCCTTCCCGGGCGTCGCGTGCATCTCGGTCAACGAGGAGCTGGTCCACGGCATCCCGGGCCCCCGCGTGTTGGCCGACGGAGACCTCGTCTCCATCGACTTCGGGGCCATCGTCGACGGCTGGCACGGCGACGCGGCGCGCACGGTGATCGTCGGCACCGCGGACCCCGCGGACGTGGCCCTCGCGGAGGCGACGCGAGAGGCGATGTGGGCGGGCGCGCTCGCGATGCGGGCAGGGGGCCGCGTCGGAGACGTGTCCAAGGCCATCGAGGGCTACGTGAAGAGGCTTCCGGCGCGCTACGGGACGCTGCGCGAGTACACGGGCCATGGCATCGGCTCCGAGATGCACATGGAGCCGGACGTGCCGAACTGGTACCGGCCGCGCCCCACGGCCCGGCTGGAGGTCGGCACCGCGCTGGCCATCGAGCCGATGCTCACCCGCGGCACGCACCACACGCTCGAGTTGGACGACGAGTGGACGGTCGTCAGCCGCGACGGCGCCCGCGGCTCGCACTGGGAGAACACCGTCGCGATCACCCCGCGCGGCATCTGGGTGCTGACGGAGCCCGACGGCGGCGAGTCCCGCCTCGGCGACCGCTTCGGCCCCCTGGCCGACTAGCGCTGGTTGAGCGGGGCGATCCGCTCGGGGCGCGGCCTAAGATGGGCGCATGTTGCCGCCCAGCTCGAAGTATCTCCAGCGGTCCGCCGACCCGGTCGACGACGCCGAGCGCGAGTCGATCACGCGGCGCCTCAACCAGGCTTTCGCCGACGGGCGCATCAGCCACGATCAGTACGCGGCCGACATGGACATCGTCTACGCGGCGCGCGTCCTCGGCGACCTCGTCCCGGTGATCGAACGGCTGCCCGCCGCCGTGGACAATGTCCCGGCGATCGTCGAGGAGGGCACGCTGCCCGCAGGGCAGGTCACTGCGTCGCGGAACCTGGTGCCCGCCGCCATCATGGTCGGCGTGGTGGGCGTGGCGCTCCTGGCGATGCTCCTCCTGCTGCTGGTCGTGCTCTTCTAGCCGGACATGGGGGAGGGGAGTAGGCCGCGACGGGGCATCGAGCCTTCGCCAGCACGGGGCCGCGGCGCGCTCATCGCGATCGCGCTCGCGGTGGCGGCCGTCGTCGTGGTGCTGGCCCAGCTGCGCCCCGCGGACCAGCCCGTCGTCGCGCCCGCGCCGACGCCGACCCTCTCGCCGAGCGCTTCCGCCGAGCCGTGGCGGCTCCCGGCCGTCGACTGGGAGCCGCTGCCGGAGCCGGACCCGGCCTCGCCGCTGTTCGCCGCGCAGTCGGCGGCCATCAACGAGGTCGCCCCGCCGAGCCTGACGGGGTGCCCGGAGCCGCGCGTCGTCGAGGACGCGGACGAGTGGCGCGCCGCGGTCGAGGGGCAGTGGCGCTGCGCCCACGCGGCCTGGCGCCCCGTGCTTGCCGAGTTCCGGCTATCGACGCTGGAGCCGGTCGTCCACTTCTTCGCGGGCGACGGCACCGACAGCGACTGCGGCCACGTCGACGCCCCGGCCTTCTACTGCGCCGTCGGCAGCGGCTCCGTCTACTTCGGCGACGGCCACCTCGCCCAGGCGCGGGCCTGGGACCTCGCGGTCAACGAGATGGTCAACCACGAGTA
>CAYVWO010000404.1:632-2352 GCA_964455495.1 uncultured Tessaracoccus sp. | reverse complement strand
AACCTCGACCTCCAGATTCAGCACGGCCTCGTAGAGGCGCGGGTGGCGGTACTTCAAATCCAAAGCAGCAGACAACTCAGCCGCCGCATGCGCTACCGGGATCTTCAACAACCCGGCGATCTCCAACGACACCATCTCCGACACCAGGGGTGTTCCCGTGCCGCCGACCTGGATGTGCTGATCGATCAGAACTTCGAGGAACAGTTCCTCATCATCCAAGTCATACGCGGCGGCCAGGTCACACAACGCCTCGACCTTCTCAGCCTCCGCCCGACGACGCCCATGCTCGGCACCGACGAGCCGGTGAGCGGCTTCCCGAGCTGTGTTGAGCGAGGCTTGTTCCATACCCCCCATTATAGAACATCCCATCCTTTATGGGAGCATCAACTCCGTCTTTTTGGGTTGTTTGATGATAACGGTTAGATAACGCTCGTTCGCAGCGCGAGCCGCGCCGCCCCGGGTGCCGTCGCGGGCGTCGTTGCGTCCTGGGGTGGTTGCCGCGCCAGACAGAGCCAGGGCTGCGGGGTATGCCAGAAGCTCCCCGCCGCGCCCCGGGCCAGCAGCGCCTCGGATAACCGCCTCCCTGTTAGGGTCGACGGCGTGAGTACGCAGCCGCCTGACTTCCACCAACCGCACCCGACGCGGTCGGAACCTCCGCAGCCTCGCCTGCAACAGGGATGGTCCGCCCCACAGGCGGAGCCGGGAACGCTCAATGTGCTAGGCATCCTCGCGCTCGGCGTGCAGGTGGTGTCTGCGCTGCTCACGGCCGTCAGTCCGATCTTCTACCGCACGGCGGACAACATCGCCGCGGCGTCGACGATGTTCGCGATCGTCAGCATTGGGATGCTGCTGCTCACGATCGTGCTCGGGCTGTGCGCACTGCTGCAGAAGCGCGCCACGAGGGGCCGCTGGACCGCGATCGCGGCGCTGGGCTCTGCGGGCATATCACTGATCACGATGTTCGGCTCGGCGGCGGCCAATGCCATGTTCATAGTGATCGTCTAGGGAAGTACTGCGCGCGCGCCGCGCTGCGAGCGCGAAGTCGATCGCACCGTCGCCGAGGAGGGCCACCGCCGCGGCGAGGCCTACCCATCGCTTGGCGCCACGGCTCTTCAGTCCTCGGCGCAGCGCCAAGGCGCCGAGGGCCACCTCGGCGCCCGCCAATCCCATCGCCGCCGCAGGACGACGGCGCAGCCATTGTTCCGACCGCTCGATCGCGTTCAGGTCGCGCGACAGCGGGGCTATCGCGGCCGTGCCGCCATCCGCGATGTCGGCGAGGTGGGCGAGCCATCCCTTCGGAGCGATCACCCGCTGGTTCGGCGCCGACGCGCCGTCGATGACCAGGCCGACGAGTGGCACCGGGACGCCGAGCGCCAGCGCGATTCCGCAGAGTCGACGGCGTGGGTCTTGGTCGGAGGGACGCATCGCCTCGTGCAGCGCGGCGGCGTCCACGGAGACCGACTCGTCTGCGACCAGTTGGTTGGCCGCGCTGTCGGGCTCCAGCTCGGGGTTGACGAGCACGCACACCAGCCGAGCGGCGCGGTCGTCGAGCCCGTTCGGCTCGAAGGTGGCCAGTCGCGGGGGCTCCACGGTCAGGAAATGCCCGCCGAAGTGGCGACGTTCCCGGCTCGTCACCTCGACCCAACCCGGCACCGTGCCGAGCATCGGTCGCTCGGCGAGGTACAGCTTGATCAGCGGGAGCTCGCCCAGGTCCAGCGGC
>CAYVWO010000404.1:0-622 GCA_964455495.1 uncultured Tessaracoccus sp. | reverse complement strand
GGTCGATGCGAGTCCGTACAGATCCCGGATCCTCGTAGCCGATCGCGGACCAAGCGCCGTCGGCCGCGACGGTGACCTGACCCCGGTTCAGCAGCACATCGATGTCCGCCCAGCCCGGGCCGCGATGGGAGAACTCCCAGACTTGGTAGCCCTGCTCCTCGGGCCATTCGACTTCGTCTGCCGGTACCAGGCCCTCGTCGGACACCTCGTAGACGGGCTCAGCCAGGTGGTCCGGCAGGGATGCCTCGACGTCGTCGGACTCGTCGACGACGTATCCGGAGTCGCCCAGACCGACATCCACGCCGAGGCCCGATCGACGCAGATCGTCGCGCAGCGCGCCCAGCTCCACCCCGTCGCCCGCCCGGCCGTCGCCGTCGAGCACCTGGACCCGTCCCACCGGGCTGCCCCCGACGGAGAAGACGATCCGGCCGTCGCCAGCCGGCGCGACGGCCGCGAGAACGCGTCGCTCACGCAGCCAGTCGACGAGGTCTTCCGCGGTGGTCTGCGAATCCTCGCCGAGGACGAGCTCGCCATACTCGGCGCGCAGCGGGGCGACGTCGATCACGTGATGAGGCATGGCTACGAGGGTAGCCGTCCCCGCGGGAACCCTCGGGTCAGCCCG
>CAYVWO010000403.1:0-2353 GCA_964455495.1 uncultured Tessaracoccus sp. | reverse complement strand
GATGACGCGGCCCATGTCCCAGGTGGGGTGGGCCATCGCCTGCTGCGGGGTGACGTCGAGGAGCTCTTCCCTTGTGCGTCCGCGGAAGGGCCCCCCGGAGGCGGTCAGGATGAGGCGGCGCACCTCGTCGGCGCGGCCGGCGCGCAGCGCCTGGGCGAACGCAGAGTGCTCGGAGTCCACGGCGACGATCTGCCCGGGCGCGGCCCGCTGGGTCACGAGGCGCCCGCCGATGACCAGCGACTCCTTGTTGGCGAGCGCGAGGGTGCGGCCGGCGTCGAGCGCGGCCAGGGTCGGGGCGAGGCCGGCGGCGCCGGTGACGGCGTTGACGACGACGTCGCACTCCATCGCGGCGAGTTTGGCGGCGGCATCGGGCCCGAGCAGCAGCTTCGGCAGCCGATACTCCCCCTCGTTCCAACCGCGCTGGTCGCCCTCGACGTACAGGAGGCGCTGCAGCTCCCGCGCCGCGCTGGGCTTGGCGAGCGCGACGACCTCGGGCTCGAACTCCACGATCTGCGCGGCCAGCAGCTCCAGGTTCCCGCCGGACGCCGCGAGCGCGACCACCCGGAACCGGTCCCGCCGGGTCGAGATCACGTCGAGGGTCTGGGTGCCGATGGAGCCGGTGCTCCCGAGCAGGACGATGGTGCGCACCAACCGAGTCTATCCACCGCCCCGGACAGCCCAGCCGCCGAGCACGTCACGTTGCCGTGCACAGATCTCTGCATGCGTCGAGGAAGGCCCATATACGCCTTCGTCCACGCATACAGGGATGTGTGCCCGCGACTTCCCGTGGAAGGATCGTCGGCATGTCCTTGGCGAGCTCTCCCCCACCCGGCACTCCGGTCCCGTTCGCGATCACGAAGTGGGCGGCGGTCAACCGGCGGAAAGTCGAGGAGCTGGTCTGGCGCAACGAGCTGGGCGGGATCACCGCGAGGCTCGTCGCCCCGGACGCCAGGCCGGTGTACGCGAAGTGGAGCCCGTTCGACCTGCTCCCGGAGGCGGAGCGGCTGTCCTGGCTGTCCAGCAGGCACCCGGCGCCGCGCATGATCGACTACGAGGAGCTGGACGACGGCTGGCTCGTCGTGACCGGCGGGCTGCCGGGAGAGAGCGCCGTCGCGCCGCGCTGGAAGGCCGATCCCGACGTCGCGGCGCGCGCCATCGGCGAGGGGCTGGCCCTGCTGCACTCGCTCGACCCGTCCGACTGCCTGTTCGAGGCCCCCGAATGGGTAGGTGTGCAGGAGGACGTGGATGTGCTAGTGATCGCCCACGGCGACGCCTGCGCGCCCAACACCCTGCTCTCCGACGACGGCGCGTTCCTCGCCCATGTGGACGTCGGCGACCTGGGCGTCGCCGACCGCTGGGCCGACCTCGCCATCGCCTCGTGGTCCCTGGAGTGGAACTTCGGCCCGGGCCACGAGCAACCGCTCTGGGACGCCTACGGCATCGCGCCCGACCCGGATCGGATCGCGCACTACCGCGCCCTGTGGGGCGAGGCCCCGACGAGCTAGCTCGTCACGACCTGCCCGCGCTGCCACCATCTACACCTCCCCCGTCAGTGTCCTCGATACTCTCAACGTGCGGCCGCTCGCATCGAGGTCCGGATCGATCGCTTCGCTGCCGGAAACCCCGGCGACGTGGCGAGCTCCGCGACCATCATGAAAGTTGCCGCGGCTCTGGGCCTGAAGATCCACTTCGAGTCAGTCGCCTGATCGTCGAGCCGGGAGGGCCGATGCCAGCGCACCCGCGGCGATCAGCGCGAGGGCCAGGGCGGCATCGGGCGCAGTGAAGGTCGGGGCGACCTGGTCGGCACGAACCCCGATGGGCCAGCGGCCGTAGCCCTGCGCGACGAGCAGCGCGACGAACCACAGCGCCGCCGAGGCCGGGCCGAGCAGCGGGCCGACGACGCGGGTGGTCAGGCAGGCGAGGGCGAGGACCGCGGCGATGTTGAGGCCGAAGGCCGCGAACCAACCGAAGGGGGCGGTCGCGGCGAGCTCCTCCCCGACGAGCCAGGACCGTCTCTCCGGCGGGAGGAAGATCGCGTGGAAGTCGGAGAGGCCCCACAGCCAGCGCACGAAGACGGGCATCGCGGAGAAGGAGGCGATGACGACGGCGGACGCGGCGGCGTCGCGGGCCCGGATCGCGCGCGGCGACTGGCGCTCCACCCAGGCCAGCCGAGGCACGATGCCGTACAGCCCGGCGATACCGCCCGCGATCGACACCACCTCGAAGAGCATGACCCATCGGTTCGCGTCGTGCGGCGCCCACGGCCCGGTGAACGCCACGGTGAGGAACGGGTAGAGCACTAGGCGCGGGCGGCGATGGTGAGGAGTTCGTCGGCGGAGAGGGACGGGTCGAG
>CAYVWO010000402.1:314-2362 GCA_964455495.1 uncultured Tessaracoccus sp. | reverse complement strand
GGGTCAAGTCCTCTCTCGGACACCACGGGAAACCCCGGTTGACAAGGCAGAAGCCAGGTCAGCCGGGGTTCTTAGTTTCCTATCGGCCTACGCGATGGCGTCCTTGACGGATAAGTGCTGTCACCTTGAGATTCTGCGGGTAGAGGCGGGTTCCAGAGCATCTTGATGCAGTTATCCGTCAGAATGCGCGGCGACCACCGCCAGGCCGGCGTCTCTCAGGATGCCCGCGCCCGACGGGAGGCCGGCGTCGCGGCGGGCGGTCTCCGTGTAGTCGGTCTCGTAGACCACCCGGGTGACGCGTCGCGAGTTGATGATCAGTCTGGCGCACGTGGCGCACGGCTCGTGGGTGACGAACAGCGTGTGGCCCTCGCCGTTCCAGTTGGCGGCCAGCAGTGCGTTGACCTCGGCATGGATGAACCCGCTGTGGCCCTGCTCCAGGCTCTCACGCTCGTTCGGCTCGCCCGCCGCGCGGCCGTTGTAGCCGACGCCCACCACACGGTTCCACCTGTCCAACAGGCAGGCCCCCACCTGCACCTTTGGGTCCGCGCTGCGCGTGGCCCACAGCCGCGCCGTCGCCAGGCCGAGCTCGTCGAACGTTGGTCTCGTCATGTCCGTGATCCTATTCTGGGGACGAACGGGCCACGCCAGGACCGGCAGATCCCGTCGGCTCCCCGGACCGCCACCCGCGAGAGTGAGAGGACACAGATGGCGCCGAAGCCACTCGCCTGGATCAACAAGCGCATACCGAGCACGATCCTGACGCTCGCTCTCACCCTGGTCTTCGCGTGGATCGCGCTCGGCGAGCACTCCGCAGACCGCCGGCTGCAGCAACACGGGCTCCCTGCCGACGCTGCTGTCACCGGCGTCACAAGCGGGCGCTATGGCTCTACCACCGTGCGGTTCAGCGACGCCGACGGCGAGGTCGTCGAGGTCAGACTCCGCAATAGGTTCGGCGACGGCGAGGTAGGCGAGCGACTGCCGATCGTCTACGACCCACAAGACCCGGCCGTGAACTCGCCCGCAGCCTCCGCGCACGAGACCTCCTTCTTGGTCTACGGGGGCGCGTTCATGGCGGTCTTCTGCCTCGCCCTCGCCGCCCTCACCTGGGCCCGCGTCGTCGACTGGGAGCGGTGGGCGAAGCGTCGGGGCCGATGAGCCCGATCACTAGTCCATGCCCCTGGTCGAAAGCCGATTACCAAACCTTTTCGAATTAATTTGTGCGACTCAAAATAACGGCTATGCTGGCACCATGCTCGTCGATGACACCCCCTCCGCCGAGGATTGCGCCGTTCTGCTGCGCGACCACGGCCTGCGGGTGACGTCCGGGCGCGTCGCGACGATCGCCTACCTGGCTACGCATCCGCACAGCTCCGCCACGGAGATCTGCTCCGCGCTGGCCGCAGACCTGCCGTCGGTATCGCAACAGTCGGTACACAACATCGTCCAGGACCTCACCGAGTGCGGCATCCTCCGTCGGGTGGACCTCCCCGATTCCGGGAGCGCCCTGTACGAGGCCGAGATGCGCGACAACCACCACCACATCCAGTGCGTCGTCTGCCAGCGGATCGAGGACGTGGAGTGCGCCGTCGGCGTGGCGCCGTGCCTCACGCCGAGCAACGCCCACGGCATGCGCGTCATCGAGGCCGCTCTGACCTTCCGAGGCGTCTGCCGCGACTGCGAGCCACAGCTCGACGAGGCTCGGCTGAGCACCGCTCTTTCGCCTCGCCAAGAAGAACCAACCACAACATCACCCCACACAACCTGAAGGGAAAAGGGAAGTGACTGACCTCAGCAAGTGTCCCGTCGACCACAGCGCCATGGCTGTGCGCGCCGCGAGCGTCTCGGCCACCGGCACCGGCAACACCGATTGGTGGCCGGATCGGCTGAATCTGAAGATCCTCGCGAAGAACCCCGCCGTGGCGAACCCCCTCGGCGAGGACTTCGACTACCGCGCGGCGTTCCAGGCGCTGGACCTCGCGCAGGTGAAGGAGGACATCGGCGTCCTGCTCACCGACTCGCAGCCCTGGTGGCCCGCCGACTTCGACCAC
>CAYVWO010000402.1:0-304 GCA_964455495.1 uncultured Tessaracoccus sp. | reverse complement strand
CTACGGCCCCCTGATGATCCGCATGGCCTGGCACAGCGCCGGCACCTACCGCGTCTTCGACGGCCGCGGCGGCGGCGGCACGGGCCAGCAGCGGTTCGCGCCGCTGAACAGCTGGCCGGACAACGTCGGCCTCGACAAGGCGCGCCGCCTGCTCTGGCCCGTGAAGAAGAAGTACGGCAAGGCGCTCAGCTGGGGCGACCTGATGATCCTGGCCGGCAACGTCGCGCACGAGGTCATGGGCATGCCCACCTTCGGCTTCGCCGGCGGTCGCGCAGACGTCTGGGAACCGCAAGAAGACGTTTAC
>CAYVWO010000401.1:0-2365 GCA_964455495.1 uncultured Tessaracoccus sp. | reverse complement strand
GTCTGTATACGGACGCACGCAACCGCAGTAACGGGACTCCTTCCCGAGAACCGACAGAAACAGCCGCGCTAGTGGCTACGGTCAACCCATGGTTGCGTGGCATGAGTTCCTCGACGGTGGCGAGATCGAGGGCGTGGACGTCGTCGATGTCGATTTCTCCGGTGCCGACGAACATGGCTTGGTCGTGTTGGAGGCGAGGTTCTTGCGGGCTGTGCTTGCCGACGCGAGGTTCACCGGATGCCGATTCGTCGACGTCGAGTTCGCCGAGGCCGACGCTCCGGATCTCGGGCTGGCGAAGTCGGTCCTGCAGGACGTGGCGTTCACGGGGTCGCGCCTCGGGGGAGTGCAGGCCTACTCGGGTGGCTGGACGCGGGTGCGGGTGGCGTCGTCGAAGGTTGGGTACCTGAACCTGCGCGCGGCGAAGCTCACAGAGGTGCGGTTCGAGGACTGCGAGATAGGGGAGCTGGACCTGTCCGAGGCGCAGCTCAACGGGGTGAGCTTCCCCGGGTGCCGGATCGGCAAGCTGACGTTGTCGAGCGCGAGATGCGCGAAGGTCGACCTCCGCGGCGCCGAGCTGAGGGGCTTGGAGTCCAACCCCGATGGCCTCCGCGGCGTGACGATCAGCGCCGCCCAGGTCGTCGATCTCGCCCCGACCCTGGCAGCCATCCTCGGCATGAAAGTGAACACCGCTGGTTGAGGGCACGCTCCTTGAGCAGGCCCCGACGCGAAGCGCTAGTCCCGCTGGTTGAGCCGGGCCGTGAGGCGCCAGCCGAATGCCCGTGTCGAAACCAATAGTCGTGAGGTTTCCGTGGACTTGTGGTCCGGCTAGTCCTCTCCACGCAGCCGACGTGCGTCGCGTCGGTACATCGCGGCGTGGCAAGCGAGGTCCGACGTTCCGGTTTCGTCGGCCCGGTCTTTGGTGAACTCGGCAAGCGCATCAAGCCGTCGCGCGGCGGTCTGACGCACGTCGTCGGGCGTGTAGTCCATTCCGTATGCGGACATGAGGTCCGCCAGGCGTTCGGCGCGCGTCCCGTGGCGGTCGGCGTCGAACCCCTCGGCGTCCTCTGCGTATGGAGCGAGCCGGTAGGCGAGGTACGCGATGTCCCAGAGTCGGGAACCGGGTGAGGCCATGTCGAAGTCGATGACGCCGACGAGCCTGTCGCCGTCGACGATGAGGTTGTAGGGAGCGAAGTCGTTGTGGCAGATGACCTCCGCCGGTTCGCGGGCCGGCTGCCGCCAGGTCAACTCGGCGGAGACGAGCGGCTCGCTGGCGTCATGGAGCCGACGAAGCAGCCGACCCGCGGCGCGGAGCAGCTCGCGGCTCCAGAGGGTTTCCGGTGGCTGTGTCGTCATGACCTCGCCCGGGATGAACGTCAGCGCCTCGCGGCCCTGCGCATCGATGCCCAGCGCGCGCGGCGTCTCGACGATCTCGGCGGCTTCGTAAAGGCGGAGGAGCCCGTGAACCGCTGGCGTCCAGGGCCCGGTCGTCCGCCTGACGGTGTCGCCGACGCGGACTACCGGCTCCATGTTCCCGCCGGCGAGGACTTCTCCGCACGCGCTCGTCATCGTCGTCCGAGTAGGGCCTCAGCGATGTCGGTGTCGCCGTCGTTGAAGCGGATGGTGCGGTGGATCGTCGAGTCGTCGGTCACGGCGTGGGCGATCACGGCGGCGACGTTCCCGCGCGAGACGGTGGTCGACGTGGCGCCGAGGTCGATCCGGCCGCTCGCGTCGTGGAGGGTGAGGGCGCTCGGACCGAGGATGGTCCAGTCGAGGGAGGTCCGGCGCAGGTGCTCGTCGGCAGCGGCCTTCGCCTCTGCGTAGTGAAAGAAGCCGTTCGAGGGGTCGACGCCGTGGTCTGCGCCGGCGCCGAAGTAGGAGACCATGATGAAGCGCCGCGTGCCGGCGCGTTCGGCGGCCGCCATGGTGCGGATGGCGGCGTCGCGGTCGACGGCGTAGGTGCGGGCGGGGTTGCCGCCGCCGGCTCCGGCGGACCAGATGACGACGTCGTGGCCCTGCACCAGCGCTGCAAGCTCGTCAATGTCGAGCGCCTCGACATCCGCGACGACCGGTGTCGCGCCAGACGCGGTCACGTCGTCGCGATGCTCGGGGTTGCGGATGACAGCGTCCACCGTGTGGCCTGCGTCGACGAGCAGCGGTTCCGTAAGCAACGCCACCTTGCCGTGGCCGCCGATGAGGAGGATCTTCATGCCTCCACCCTATTCGCGGTCCCGTATCGATCGCGGCGAGGTCCTATGCTTCGAGGCACGGTTCTGCGGCCGGTTCGGAAGAGAGGTGCGACGGTGGCCCCTGAGGAGCATGTGAACCGCACTGAGTTTGTTGGAGACTCCTGACCTTGGAAACGAGG
>CAYVWO010000400.1:0-2370 GCA_964455495.1 uncultured Tessaracoccus sp. | reverse complement strand
CACCATGTCGCCCGGGGGACCGTGGTGATTCATCTGATGCAATACGCAGACTAGAAAATGACATAATGTTGCTTATCGGACTGTCTCCGACAGTGCTGCTACGGCGCGTCGATGCCCAGCTGCGCTCTCAACTCCGGTGTTAGTCCCTCGACGGTGACCTCCGTCGTCGGTCGGACGAAGCTGGCCGGTGTGACGGCGACGCGCTGCAGCTCGACGCGTCTCTCGCCGTTGGTCTCCACCTGCAGCCCGTCGAGCTCGTAGCCACAGTGTCGGGAGACGGCCAGCGATGCCTCGTTTCCGAGGATCGCGCTGGACTCGGCGCGCACCGCTCCCAGGTGGTCGAAGGCCAGCACAAGGACCATCTGCCGCATGAGCGTTCCGACGCCGCGGCCTTGCGCGTCGAGCCGCAGGTACGACCCGGACGAGACGACGCGGAGCTTGCCGAAATCCTTGGCACCGACGTCTTGCGAGCCGACGAGCCGGTCTCCCTCGAAGACGCCGAACTGAAGCTGCCAGGCGTCGGGTTTGATGCCGGCGCGGCCCGACCAGAGAAACTGCAGCGAATCGAGCTGCCGAACGGCCGGGTCGCGATCCCACCACGCAAAGACATGCGGGGCGTCCTCATCGGCGAACAGCCGCGAGGAGATGAGCTCGGCGTAGGCCGTCAAGTCGGAGTCCCGGAACATCCGCAGCGTGAGGTCGCCTGCCGTCACCCGCAAGCCGAGCGGCGGATACAGCCGGGCAAGTTCGTCTGGTTCCATCCGCACACCCTAGTGGTGCGTCCCAGAAACAGGTCACCGTCGTGAGCTGCCCTGGGATGCTCGTCGTGGAATCTACGCCGCGTCAGAAAACGCGCCGGGAAGGCCGGCGTGATGGCTCGGCCCGCGGACAGCGAGCGGCCCGCCGGTGACTCTGTTGCGCCTCCGCACTAGGGTCTGTTCCATGCGAAAGGCCACCGGACGAAACGACAACCAGACCGCGCCCACCGCCGTCGACCCTGCCGAATGGGTTGAGTCGCTTCCCAAGCCCCGCCAGGTCGAGCAGGGGCGGGCCATGCTGAGGCTCTTCGGTGAGGTCACGGGCGAGCCGGCCCGGATGTGGGGGTCGTCGATGGTCGGCTACGGGCATCAGCACTACGTCTACGAGTCGGGCCGCGAGGGCGACGCGATGCGGCTGGGGTTCAGCCCCAGGTCGGCGAACCTCGTGCTCTACGTTCTCGGCTCCGAACCCGAGCCGCTGCTGGACCGCCTCGGGCCGCACAAGCGCGGCGTCAGCTGCTTGTACGTGACCGACCTCGACAAGATCGACCTGGACGTCCTCCGCGAGCTGGTCGCGAAGGCTTGGAGGGATGCCACCGCGGACCCGCGGTGAGCCGCCTCGTAGCCGCCCAGAAGGTTCGCAGCGCGCACAAAACTGGCTATACAGCCAACCCTGCGCCTATCTTGCAGGGCTGGCTGTATAGCCAGCGTTGTGCGGGTCAGAAGTTGATCATCTGGCCGGCGATGCCGTGCGCGGCCTCCTTGATCGCCTCGGACAGCGTCGGGTGCGCGTGGATGTTGTGCGCGATCTCGTCCGCGGTCAGGTCGTAGGCCTGCGCCAGCGTCAACTCGGGCAGCAGCTCGGTCACGTCGGGGCCGATCATGTGCGCGCCGAGGATCTCGTTGTACCGCGCGTCGGCGACGATCTTGACGAAGCCGACGCCCTCGCCGAGGCCCCAGGCCTTGCCGTTGGCGGCGAACGGGAACTTGGCGACCTTGACGTCGTAGCCCTTGTCCTTGGCCTGCTGCTCGGAGTAGCCGAACGACGCGATCTGCGGCTGCGAGTAGGTAGCCCGCGGGATCATGTCGTAGTTGATGGGATGGGTGTGCTCCCCCGCGATCGCCTCGGACGCGACGATGCCCTGGGCCTCCGCGGTGTGCGCCAGCATCATCTTGCCGGTGCAGTCGCCGATGGCGTAGATGTTGGCCACGTTGGTGCGCATCTGGTCGTCGATGGCGATGGCGCCACGCTCGGTGAGCGCAACACCGGTGTTCTCGAGGCCGTAGCCCTCGGTGCGCGGGGCGAAGCCGATGGCCGACAGGAACCGGTCCGCCTCCAGCACCTGCTGGGCGCCGCCCTTCGCCGGGCTGACGGTGACGCGCACGCCGGAGCCGGTGTCCTCGATGGCCTCGACCTTCGTCGAGGTGAGCACCTTGACCCCCAGCTTCTTGTACGCCTTGGCGAGTTCGGCCGACACGTCGGCGTCCTCGGTGGGCACCATGCGGTCGAGGTATTCGACGATGGTCACATCCACGCCGTAGGCGTTGAGCACGTAGGCGAACTCGGTTCCGATTGCGCCCGATCCGCCGATGATGACCGAGCCCGGCAGTT